>CALKGI010000222.1 GCA_938085045.1 uncultured Alteromonadaceae bacterium | reverse complement strand
GGCTAGCGCCTTTATGCGCTCGGCTCGCTCATGAATGGTTAGCTTGCGAAGCTCAGGGCCTGCTACGTCACGGCCATAATCCAGCATGGCGTCAAACCCTGATGTTAAGGATTTAACCTCGCCGATAAACTCATCATTAATCGCATTAACCAGCGTTGATGACCGACCGTCACCTGAACACCATTGTCCACTTACATAACTTTCAACTTTCATCGTTTATTCCTGGTTGAGTGTTTTTTACTGTGACCACTTTGCTGAGTCCGGCTTGCAGAAAAAGCCAAAGTGATACAGTTTTTTTGATTTTAATCAATATTGTGTAATGTAATGGGTTATTGGGAAAGTTGCAAGGGGTTTGGGTAGTAGCATTGAGTTGATTGATTACGCGTTTAATGTAGCGTGCGTCATGCGCCTCACGTTTTTTGTATCACAATAATTAGTGATTCACTGTGATATCGATTTCACACGTTACTTCTAAATTAAGTATTGATAGCTTTACTTTGTATTTTGAATGGTTAGCTTATCTGAATGTTCAGTATTTGAATCCTCGAAGTAACAATCAACAAAATAACATTTATTTGATGATTCAATTGAAAAAATCAAATTGCTTTCTTGAAAGTCACAACGTATCAATTGAGATTTCAATCCATCATAATCAGCAAAACTTAACTCACACGTTTCGACCTCCCTGAAATCACAATCAACAAAGGCCACATTTTCAGCGCGACATGCGTCAAAACGACTCTGATTAAAATTGCAAAGATCAAAAATACTATGTTCAAACCAGCACCCATCAAAATGAGCCATAAAAAAATAGCAGTTGAAATATCGATGCTTAAAGTCCAATCCTCCGAGATATTGCAATTGGAAGTTAGTATGTTTTAAACTTTCATGCGAAAGTAAATATTCAACTCTTTCAAAGACTTCCAACCCGAATAACTCTATATATCCATCTAGGTCAAAAATATCTTCGCGAATTTGTTTAGGTAGCATCGGAAACCAACGTGACACTATTTGAAGGTAATTGAATGTCGTAATTGCCATAACTTTTAACTGCTTAAACGCTACAGTCTCCTCAACCTTTATTTGTTGCTCAGCAATCCGCGACCAAATTACATTGGCTGTTTGAGCGAAATTACATAGCGACTCCTGCTGCACGCTTAACCACTCCAGCATAAACTCTGCATGATCCCCTTCCGAAAATGGCTTCTGCCCAAATAAAGCAATTAAGTCAGCATCAGTCCGCTCCGGTTTTTTAACATTAAAATCTGCAAACAATGCTGGTGTCGCATCAACAATGCCCGAAACCAATAAAAAATCCTTGAAACTTTTATGAATAAAGGCAAATGCCTTTTCTTCTACACCTTTAAAGAAAAAGCTGATTCGAAGCTGTGCACAAAGCTTTTCAAGTTCATCCAACCCCATTGAACCAATAGCATCAAGATCAAAAATATTCTTGGCATTTTCTTCCAGTGCTTTGGCCAATTGTGTTAAACGAATAGTTTCTTTACCTGCCCTAACCATTTCAAAAGCAATGGCTTGCAACAGCTTGAAGTAATCATCGAAATCCAGCTTTTCTTTCCAATCTTCTGCGTGCCCACCTTCTTGCCAGCGTTTGTCATATGACCATTCGATAATAGTGCGATAAATTAACGCCCGGTTTATCTCCTCACCTTTGAATTCTTCAATTAACGCTTTACCATCGGGGTCTGTCAACATAATTGAACTTATACTCAATAAAATAGGCTGGCTCACCAATTCACTGAGCTTGTACTTTTCGAAGTCTTCAGCATTCAACTCATTACCATCCGCGAGCCTTTTTTGTTGATTGAATTTACTCAACCAAACTTCGCGTTTATGCTCATTAAAATCAGTAATGTCTATAACTGTATGAGTTTTGTTAAAACATGACTGTATTTGCCCAACGTATTGCGACCGCCCGGTCACTATCAAATTAAGACGGCTATCAGCCTTTTTATTCACTTTGGCTGCAAAGTAGAACATTTCTGTAATGAAGTTTTTAAGGTTTTGATCGCTGCTACCATCTGTGGCTTGCCGTTCATCAAGGCCATCAAGAATCAATACGGTATTTTTGCCATCAAAAAATGACTCCTCAGTTATGAAACCAGTTTGTTGGTTTAAAATATCAACAAATGAACGATTAAGGTTGCCCAACTGTTTGAATTCGAATAGTAAAGTAATTGGTGGGGCTGCAACTTCTTTATACAAACCAGTAATAGTCCGCGCCAGCATTTTTACGCTGGAGGTTTTGCCATGCCCCGGCTGGCCATGCAGTACCAGCGGGTCTGTTGAGTTTTGAATATGATTCAGTAGCGTTCCAATCAAACATTCACTTTCTTGCTCTGCTGGTTTTTCACCAGAGCGGTTGGGCACAGGTTCAACTTTGCTTTTACAGTCCGGCGATACATAACTCTGTTGCAAAGTTAACTGTTGGTCGATAGTCAACGGCTCTTGCTCTACTTCATAGAGTAAATCATTGATATGTCGAATAACTTTAGACTCGACTGAATCCCCAATCTTAAGTTGGGCAATATATTTGCAGGCTGCCGGGTATTTTTCACTGTCTAATCGAATCAGTTCGGCAAACTCATTACTAAAATTGACTCGTAATTCGCTTATCCAATTGTCTTCAAGAGAAAACTCTCCTGCCTTGAATTTGGCGTCTTTTAATTGATTTAACAGGATATGAAACAAACGATGATAGGTTGGGAAATCTGGGTCGAGTTGCTGGTCAGTAAATGTTTGATGGTATTGTTTTTTAACTTTGGCTTGATGCTTTTCAGCGGCGTGGCAATTGTTAAAAGCGTCAACGAATAGTTGGCTGAGTTCCTTCGCTGTGTTTTGGGTTTCTGGCTTGAGTGCTTTACCTAAGTCCTTTGCCAGTGCGCCCCATTTGAAATCGAGAAAATCAACTGCCAGTGCCGTGTACCACTCTGGGTCTTTGAATTTTGAGTTGCTGTAGGTTTTTTCGAGGGTTGCCGCCATATTCTCTATTCGCCTTTTATTGTTTCTTTTTTTAGTGGTTTGCCATTAAGAGTACTTGTATTATCGACATATTGCAGATTATTACAACAGGCAGTGCGACTATGACTTGCTTATATTTTTGGGAATTCAATGTCGCTAACCAGAACAGCACTTATTAACGATTGTTATGTTATAAATTTAAAAGATAGAGAATTTTTCGATTTGATTGATAATTGTCGCTTATCTGGTAGGAGGGGCGTCCCGCCACGTTCTATGTCGAAGACATAGCAGTGTAGACGCCGTCGACATCGAAGCGATGGGCGTTCTCTTACCATTAACCCTCTGATTTATTGTCACTTTATCCTTAAGTAAGTGCCATTAATCTATGACCCAACCTCTTATATAGGAAGGGTAATTTTCGAAGTAAAATAAAGTGGAGGTTAATTCTTTTGACAAGGCTGCGCCTTGTATCGCGGCGGGACGCCGTTCCTACCGGTGAGAGGGAATTATCACTAGACAAAATATAATATGACCTTAGTAAGTTTAGGAGAAGCTCTTAAGTGAAGCCTTCGCTTGATACCTTGATTCAGCCCTACTGTGGCTTTTGAGCCAAATCAAGATAAACGGGGATGCGTACATAGAATGTTGAGCCACTGTTTTCTTTGCTGTAAAAGCCGATTTCACCTTTCAATGCTTCAACCAACGACATACAAACGCTCAGGCCAATACCTGTGCCTTCTATTTCTATGGCTTTTTTGTCAAAGCGTCTGAAAGGTTCGAATACGTGTTGATAATTTTCTTCACTAATGCCCGCACCGTTGTCAGTGACTTCAATCTGCAACATTTTGTTGTCGGTCAGTTTGCAACTGATTTTGGCATAACCGCCGGTGTTGTTGTACTTAATGGCATTGGTTAAAAAGTTAACAATGATCTGCTTTAACCGTGTGAAGATGCTGTGTAGCGGCGGTGCCTTTATTATGCTTTGGTCTACGGTTATCACAATGCCCGCTTTGTCAGCCTGATGATTCACCAAATCAACACATTCATCTATCACTTTCACTAGCGATACACAGCTAAATTCGACCTCAAAATTGCCAGCCTCAATTTTGGTCAAATCGAGTATTTCATTGATTAGGGTCAGTAAATGTTCACCCGCTTGCAATATCTGTTTTACATTAGCGGTGTTATTTGACGACAATGGGTCGGCTGTATTGAATACCATTAATTGGCTGAACCCCAAGATAGCATTCAGTGGTGTGCGCAATTCATGACTCATCGCCGACAAAAACTGTGATTTGGCTTCGTTGGCCGATTCAGCCTCGGTTTTGGCCGCCAGCAAAGTTTCTTCATTAGCCTTGCGAACTGAAATGTCATGAATGATACCGATGTAACACTTTTGACCGATTATTTCAGTGCTTGATACGGTCAGTTCAATGGGAAAAGATTCGCCATTTTTTCTCAACCCCCAAAGCTCTCGGTTGGTATTAATGATTTTTCGCTCAATTACGCTGGCGTTGTCGAGGTAACTCTGGTGCTGAATGCGTTCATCTGGTGCCATCAGGCAATTGACTGTTTTACCTTCCAACTCATCACAATCGTAACCGAATAGTTCTTCAATTTTGGGGTTATAGGTTTGGATAAACCCTTTGGCATCAATGGTAATAATGCCCTCTGCCGTGTTGTTAAGGATTGTCGCTATGCGCTGCTGAGATTCTGTTGCTTTTTGCTCGGCCTGCTTTTGTGATTGTAATTGGTATTCAACTTCGTCAAGAAAACGATTGCCCGATTTTGCCAGTTCGTCTAATTCGGTCGATTCGCGGTTTTTGGATACTGGCAATCTTTGTGACACGTTTTTAACCGGGTCAATGTCATCAAATGCCCTGAGTAAGGTTTCAATCGGTTGCATCAATTGCCGGCGTAAAAACCAAATAAAATAAGCGGCCATACCAAACAACAAAATGCTTATCACTGTGGCATAAACAACCGAACGCTGGTCAACAAGTTCAACCCGCTCAGCAATGGCATGAATCCTATCAAAACGATTCTTGGTCACATAATTAAACAAGGTATCCATGGCTTCTATCGCTTCAAAGTCATCAACCTTTATCCGTAGGTCAATCAACGAGGCATTCATTCCGCGCATATTCAGTAACTCTGCCTCACTGGCAGCTTTTAGATAGTGCAAATACAGTTCTTCGAGCACTAAAAGACTGGATTTTTCTTGTTCTGATAACGACATTTGGCTATAAGCAACAAGGGCTATATTGAGTTGTTGTAAACTTAAGTGGGTTTCAAAGAGATACTTTTTGTCAACCCGCAATAGGTAATTGTTTAGGCTGTGGATCATCCCCCCATAACCCAGCGCCTGCTGCATTAGGGTGATTAATGTTGATTTTCTCTCTACGTCTTGACTGTAGCTCTGCCAGTCTTTTTCGAGTTTATCGAAACCTTTCATCCAGCTATAACCAATAGCCACAATCACCAAGTTAACAATAACCAATGTAACGACCAGTATCCGACCAACCGATTGAATTTTCATTGTGGGTTTTCGCCAGTTGTTCGTTGCATTTGTGCAACAATTGCTTCAAAACGCTGCTCGGCCAAAACAATCTGGGCATAAACATCAGAGGGGGTTTTATTACTTTGTTTTGTCGGTGTTAAATAAAAACTAATGGCCACCTCTTCGGCTGAGTGTTTGACCAATAATTTAACAACCCTAAACAGTTGTTGATTAGAAAATAAAAAAACTTCACTGGGTTTGACGTTATTGCCAAGCTCTTTGAGCTGACTGAGCATGGTATCAGAAAGCAAACGCGCGACCGGATCATCGTTTAAAAATTCGTTGTTCAGCAATTGTTCAAAGGTTTTGGCCCTAATCAATACGTCAGCAGGAATTTTGCCCTCAACAGGTGTGATTTTTTGCTGTCTGAGTTGTTGTATCCACTGTTGGTCTTTAGATACCAACTCGCCGTAGGTGAGCAGAGCCTTATTGATGCGGTTCCAAAGGTCATAAACATGACTGGGGGTAAATCCTAACTCCAGTGTTTGACCTTGGAGTGTAGTGGGAACTAATAGAAATAACGACAACAAAATGGTTGCTAACAGTTTGCCAATAGAACCCATAGTTTATCTAACGTACATAAAGTAATTTGCACCAAGTATGGTAAAGAACAACTTTAAAATCAATGATGTTTTGCTCTTGTTTGGTCAACATCAATCGGGTTCAAACAGCAGGTTTTCACTGTCCATAAAATCAATGGTTTTGTTTGTGTGCAACCCCAGCTTTTCGAGTACTTTTATCGAACCTTTGTTGTCTGGGCTTGTGATTGCAATGATTCGTTTTATGCCCAATTCATCGCGGCCATAGGTCATCGCGCCTTTGGCCGCTTCGGTTGCATAACCTTGTCCGGCGTATTGAGGTAAAAAAGCATAACCGACATCAGGATAATCAAAAACATCTCGCTTAATTAATCCACACAAACCAATGGGCGTGCCATCACTTTTCAATTTGGTTAAGAATAGTCCAAAGCCATGCGTGTTATAGCTTTTGATCAACGACTCGTTAATGTAGGCCCTAGCATCATCGAGGTTTCTAACCCCTTTATCGGCAATGTTGTCGATAAAGGTTTGGTCAGTCAGTAAGTCATAAATAAAGGCGGCATCATCAAGTGTGGCATGATGCAGGCTTAATCGCTCGGTTTGAACTATTTGCATTAAAACGCTCTCTTTAAATTACATCAATGGACAAGGCATGATTTCGGTGCCCATATTTTGGCAGCGCTGTTCGTAGTCTTTGAGGTAGTCTTTTTCATCGACCGTCAGGCGGTCAAGATCAATCAATTCCCAGTCGTAACCAACAAAAGACATGATCTCGAAATTGAAATGATCAGGTTTGTGTTCATCTTTTCTGACGATGACTACGTTTTCGACCCGCACACCGCCTTGGTCTGCCAAGTAAATACCCGGCTCGATGGTCACTACGGCATTTTCAGTGAAGGTAGCATTCACTCTTGGGCTGATACCAATGCCGCTTTCGTGCACATCAATACCCACGCCGTGGCCAGTTCCGTGGGCATAATCGTAACCCGCTTCTTTGATCACATTACGTATAATGTCGTCCATTTGCGCCCCAGTGCAAGACTGCGGCACAACAGCGCGTAACCCCGCGATGCTGGCTTTTAAGGTGCTGGTGTAAATGTCAATTTGCCAATCTTCGGGTTTGGCTTGACCAGAATGATTGCAAAAACACCCTCGGGTGACATCGGTGGCCAAACCTTCTTCGTAATAAGCACCGCTGTCGAGCAATACCAATTCACCATCGTTTAATGGCCGAGTTGAGGTGTCGTCAGAGTAATGAATTTGCGCACCGTTTTCACCGCAACCGGCGATGGTGCCAAAACTCAAACCTAAAGCGCCTTGCGCCTGATACTCACTCCAAATTTTACTGGCCAATGCCCCTTCGGTGTAAGTTTTGTCTTGTGAATTACCATATTTTGCCCAGCGGATAGTCTCGGCAATGGCTTTTGAACTGCGAACAAAAGCATGTTTCATGGCTTTTAGTTCTTGTGGACTTTTTACGACCCGAATTGGACTGACACCAGCAAAAGCATCGTTACATTTTACTCCGGGCCAAGTTTGGTCAATCATTTGCTGCAACACATAATTGATGCCACCGGCTTTGTAGCACAAACCTGTCACATTTTTGGCTTTTAGTAGGTCGCCAAGTTCATTCCAGTCATTACGCACAACAGTAAAATTCAGGTCGCCAACATCGTTAATGTTAACCTCACATTGGGCTGCGTCTCTTGGTAAGTACAACACCACGTCTTGATTGATAACAAACAAGTAACCAAAATGAGACGACAAGTTAGGCGTATGATAACCACGAGAATTGAGCAGGTACGAAACATCATCGCTGACTGAAGTGATATAACAGGTTTGTTCTGCGCTAAACCCTTGAGGATAACTGCTAGTCAGCGCAGTTATATTGTCTTTTACGCCACGACCGAGCAACTCGTCGGCCAATTGGTTGATGGGTTTGGTGGTGATAAAACCCGGTAGTTCTATGGCATTGTCAATTTCGTGATGGTTATACGAATGCAGCCCAAAACCTTGGCCTTGAGCAAATTCACCAAGGCGGCTAACATCGCTACTGCTAAAGCGATAACCATCGAGGCCCAGTTTATTGATGTGTTGTTTGTTGTTTTCAAACCAGCCCATCATCGAATCCCACATGATTTCGCCATAGGCCAACTTTTGTACACTGACTTTATCGGCGTCACATTGTAAGTCGGCTTGAATATGATATCGGCCATCAACAAACAATAAACACTGGGCTTTCATATCAAGTTTGGCGGCTAAATTGGCGCTGATAAAAATGGCATCGCCCACTGACCCGGTAAACTGGCTGAGGTGATATCTGGGATTGTTTTCAAGTGCTGTGTATTCTGAAAGGTGCCCGTCGCGGGAGGTGAGTAATAATGCGTCGATTTGCTGTTCGCTCATCAGAGCGTCGAGCTGGGCGTACCAAGCGGTTAGGTTTTCGGTGCTTATTGTGTTGGTCATCAATGATCCCTTTTGCTATTTGCTTATCGCATTTTTGATGAAGGGACCTTAGCATTTTTGCTTGTTGTGAGGCAAGGGAGAACGGATGCGTTGACAAGTGTCGCCTCAAACACCCGATTAATTCTCATACGGAGGATGGGTTAGGCGTATGCGAAGCAAGCCGTAACCCATCGGTTATGTCCAGACTGCGCCAAACCCCGAATACATCCATTATTTTGTATAGGCTTGTGTCGATTGAAAAGACCCAATAGACAGGCAGGTGCCAATCGAATAGTAACCGATGGGTTACGCGCAAGCGCTAACTACGGCTCGCAAGCTCGCCCCATCCTCC
This sequence comes from uncultured Alteromonadaceae bacterium, assembly GCA_938085045.1. GTDB lineage: Bacteria > Pseudomonadota > Gammaproteobacteria > Enterobacterales > Alteromonadaceae > JABSOG01. The sequence continues at coordinate 20,068 of CALKGI010000222.1, read as the reverse complement.
GGCTTGAGCTCTTAACAAGGTTTGTTGTGTGTTCTTTGGTGAGAGTAGTAAAGCTTACTCGCCCCAGCCTTCAATCACCCGAACAAACTCAGCCAAAAACATATTGGTTTGGTGAGCGTCTAGTGCTCGGTGGTCAATACTGAGCGATACATAACACATAGGTTTTATAACCATAGTATCAACGCCTGCGACTTCTTTAACGACCACGCGTTTATCGAGCTTGCCGATGCCCAAAATGGCCACTTCGGGTTGATTGATGATAATCGGTGCGGCGAACAGGCTGCCACTAACACCATGGTTAGAAATGGTGATGGTGCCATTTTTCATGTCAGACGGTTTGAGTTTGCCGTTGCGGGCTTTTTCGGTTTGAGCATTAAGTGCTTTGGCGATTTCAAACAAATTCATTTCTTGCACTTGCTGCACAACAGGTACCACAAGTCCAGAATCACCAAGAGCTGTACCAACACCTATGTTGATGTCGTCGAACATCTCTAATGCATCTTCATGAAAGCGGGCATTGGTTTGTGGTACCAACTGCGCAGCTTTGACCATAGCGGCCAAAAAGTAGGTGGTGAAAGTCAGTTTTACACCTAATTCTGCGAACTCTTTTTTGTGCCAACGACGATGTTCTATGATGTTGCTCATGTTCATTTCAAACACGCTGGTCACATGTGGTGATGTGTTCATCAGGCTATCAACCATGTGGTTGGCGATGATTTTGCGCATTTTGGTATGCGGCACCATTTTACCGGCCAAAGGTCTTGCGGTTCGCTCTACACTGGCGTATGGCGATGGGCTACTAACTGCGCTGGCAACAGACGTAGGTTGCTGACGCGGCTGCGGGTTAGCAATGTAACCACGAACATCATCACGTGTCACCCTACCCCTACGGCCAGAGCCGTCGATTGCATTGATGTCTAATGAATGCTGGGCCAACAAACGCCTAACAGCAGGGCCGACCAAATGGCGAGCACTGTCGTCAACGTCTTCAGATAAGGGCTCAGCTTGTGTTACTGATGCTTGTTCTACAATTGGTGTCTTTGTAGCAGTTAATGTATTAGATGTAGTCGCTTCGCCCATTCTGCCAAGCACAGTGTCTACTTCTACTTCTTCGCCTTCAACAGCAATGATTTCGCTAAGCGAGCCGTCAGACGGCGCACAAATTTCCATCGAGACTTTGTCGGTTTCGAGTTCGATTATAGGATCGCCCTCTTTAACCATCGCACCAATGGCCACTAGCCATTTTGATAAGGTCGCCGAGGTGCCTTCGAGTTGATCGGCAGGTAAGATAATGTCGATTAATTTACTCATGCTCACATCTGCGCCTTATATTTCTAATTGTTCAATCATGGTTGCTTTAATGCGCTCGGTCGTTGGTACGCAAGCGTGCAGCAAATGAATATTGTGCGGATTTGGTGTATCTGGCATGGCTAGGCGCTCTATTGGCGCATCTAAATCAAAAAACGCTTCTTTGGCCAATACAGCGGCAATTTCGGCGCCGAATCCGGCAGTTAGGTTGTCTTCATGAACAATCAAACAACGGCCTGTTTTCTTGACAGAGGCCAGAATGGTTTCTTTGTCCCATGGCTGAATGGTACGCAAATCAATGACTTCTACGCTTCTATCAAGTTCTAGTGCTGCTGCTTCACAACGTTCTACCATTGCGCCCCAACAAACTACAGTGAGTTTATCACCTTGAATAAGAGTGTTGGCTTTGCCAAATGGAATGACAAAATTGTCACCCGGATAAGGCCTGCGAGCCCAGCGATTGTCGAGCAGCGAACGGTGTTCAAAGAAAATAGTCGGGTTATTATCACGCAATGCGTAGCGTAATAAACCTGCGGCATCTTGGGCGTTTGAGGCCATTACAATTTGCCAACCGGTTTTGTGTGCCCATTCAACTTCGTCACACATTGAATGCCATGGATCGCCACGTCCGGCAAAACCGCCCGGAATTCGAATGACCATAGGTGCGGCAAATTGGTTATTGGTGCGCCAGCGCATAATGCCGGTATCAACAATTTGCTCGGCGGCAGGTTCGGCGTATTTTCTAAATTGAATTTCAGGCACTGGCATTAATCCGGCAAGAGCCAAACCAACCGAACGACCGATAATGCCCTCTTCTGACAAGCTGGTGTCGAATACTCGCAAGTCGCCAAATTTTTCGTTAAGGCCTAAAGTCGCGCCATGAACACCACCTTTGGGGCCAACGTCTTCACCAAAAACCATCACTTTAGGATTAGTTTCTAATTCGTAGTCAAGCACTTTACGAATGGCCGTTTGCATGTTCAAACGTGAGCCTTCTGGTTTTGCTTCTTCGCTAACCTGTGGAAACTCGTGATTATCAGACCACAAGCCACCGCGTAATTGACGCTCAGGCTCGCCGTTTTCATCGGTTTCGGCATAAACATAACGGGTGAGTTTGTTGGTATCTGGCTCTGGACGAAGCTTTGCGCGCTCTACCGCTTCTTTAATGTCTTTATAAGCTTTGGTTTCAAGATCTTGCCACTGTTGCTCGGTAACTACGCCTGTTTTGACTAAATGGGCGTGTAGCTTTGGTAATGGATCGTTCGCTTGCTCTGATGCAACCATTTCGGCAGGTTTGTAAGTCTGGGTATCTTGAAAAGTATGACCACACAAACGCGGCACCTTAAGGCGCAACAAACAGGTGCCTTTGCCGCTTCGAACATAATCAACCGCTTCTTTTATAAGGCGCGGTGTTTCTATGGGGTCAGTACCATCGCCATCAATGATTTTGAGGTTTTTGTAAGCTGATAAGTTAGCCACTTGGTCACCACCGGGCGTTTGAACCTCTTGCGGAACCGAAATGCCATAACCGTTGTCTTCTATGTAGAATAAATGCGGGAGATTGTTGGTGGTAGAAATATTCAACGAAGCCCAAAAACCACTGGTCGACATAGATGAATCGCCACCCATTGAAAGACCCAATGCACCACGATAACTTTCATCTTTTAACTGGTCGCGGCAGTAAACAATTGACTGCGCCCAACCGGCAATGGGCGAATATTGCGCGCCAACACCGCCGCACATAGGAAATAACATAGCGCCTTTGCGCTCAACATTGGGGTAGTTACACACCACACCAATATCACGACCATCACTGTAACCGCCAGACTTTGCCATTGGCGAGGCAACGGCATCTTCGATGTCTAAACCCAAAGACAACACAAATGGACGTGAACGGTAGTAACCCGTTGCGCCATCGTGTGGGTGGGTTAATAGTGAACCTAACAAAATTTGCGCCAAATCATGACCACGAGCAGAGAACTGGTTGAACACTAACTTGGCCGGCACCAATTCTTGCTCTTCGATGTCGTCCATTGCTCGGGAAAGGAATAATAAATAGCTGATTTTTTTCCAGTCAAAACTGTCTGCGGTGGTGGCGGTTTCAGAAGTCACCTTAGTGGTTTCTGTGATCATGATATGGGCCCTTATTTTGTACTTTATCGGCGATTAATCCCCTTACAAGGTTAGCCCATGCAAGAAAATACCACCAATTTCAAATTCAGAGGATAGATGATATTACAACATAATCGTTGCACCTGCAACTTGTTGGAATTTTGGTAGCGTTACGAACTAAAACTTAAAAGCTTCACACCGAGGCACCCAGCCGCAGAGGTTCACGGAGGAAAAACAAGAAAAAAAAGAAAATGAGAAAAAGCCTAAGGACAATTCAAATATGATTTTGCTATGCTTTTTCAGTCTTTTGGTATTTTCAATCTTTTCTCCGTGAACCTCCGAGCTTCCACGTCTGAGTGTGAAGCCCTTGACCTTAATGTCGCAGCCGCTCAACCCCCAAACTGGCGAACCAAATCATAAACTGGTAACGTATAAAGCTGTCTTTTTTCAACAACGTTTGGATAAAATGAGTCGTTTCTGTGCCCTTTTACTGGTTTTGCTGATTTGCTCACTGAGTACCAATGTCTATTTGTATTTTGTGATGACCATAGAGCAGACCTTGCCCGGAACCACGTTGGCCGCTGTAACCAAACCTCCTAGCATTTCAAAACCAAACGGAACCAACCAAACCGCAGATACTACGCAAACACCCCAAGATACTTACCAAGCAGTCACTGCCCAGCAAGCCAACACATTGTTTGATCAACGCTTGTTTGAGCAGGCGGTAGTGATTTATGAAGAGTTACTTTTAGTAGATGAGCAAGCAGCCATTGGGGTTAAGCGGCGTTGGCATGAGCATGTTCAACAGTGGTTTAAAGACAAAGACTATCAAACGGTAGAGGCGTTTAATGCTGCCTTTTTACTCAATTATCCTTATGATCTGGTTTTTTTGACCATAAAGGCCGACACACTCGCCGCTACCGGAAATATCAGTGAATCCATCAACATCTACCATGCTTTGATTTCATATACCTTTGATATTCGCCAAGAAGAATTCTTTGGCGCTCGCATTCACCATTTAGCCTCTGAGCAGTTATCCAGTTTTAAAAAGAGTTTGTCGTGGCAGGCGATTGTTGATTTTGCCGATGAGGTAATGCTGCTTGAAGCCGATTATCCGCCCTATATATTGGCGCAGGCCGAGGCGTATATTTTTCTCGGTGATTTTCAAAACGCTGAACGATTGCTAGAACCCCTGCTACAAATCAGCTTTTATCGCGAGCAGGCCCAAGCTTTACTGGCACAAATTCATAAAACTAAGTTGCAACAAACAGCGGTAAAACTACAACCCATAGGTGAGCATTATCTGGTGGGCGGTTTAATCAATGAAACTAACGACATTCGCCTGATGATAGATACCGGTGCCTCGCTGTCGGTGCTCACCCGCGCCCGATTTGACGAAATTGAATACGAAACGTCTCCTTTATATATGGGTGATACGCTGCTCAATACTGCCGGAGGCCAAATCAATGCACCTATTTACCAGTTTGAACGGTTTCAAATCAATGAGTTTTATGTAGATAAGATAAGTTTTGTGATAATCGATTTAGACAACATGACCGATTACCACGGATTGTTAGGCATGAATTTTTTGAAGCAGTTTAAATTTGAAATTGACCAACAAAACAATCTTTTGATCTTGTCGCCGTAGAACTTTAAGGTTATAGATTAAGGGGCAAACAAGAGATTAAAAGCTTTTTAACCACAGAGTTCGCAGAGGACACAGAGAAAAGACAATCAAATTTTTCAATCTTTGCTCTGCGTTCATAGTACCCAATACAGTTAAAACATTTTAACCCTCAGCGTTTCGCCGCCTGAACATGCATCCAATCGCGGTTTTCTGAGCGTCCAAGGCTGAGCCAGCCTTCTTTTTCCCATATTTCCCACCAAGGTTCAAGCTCAGCTCTGGCTAGGCTTGCCTGATCGCTACGCCATTTCAATCTATTTTGAGAGGGAAACCAGTCAATCGCACAACCCCAAGAATGTGTTGACCAAACCGTGTCGCTGCCACGTTTTTTACGACAATTGAAGCTGCCGCCATAACGGTCTAAACCAAATTTTCTTATCCCTTGTGGCCCATAGGTTTCAAACACCTGTGCTAACACTCGGGTAAGGCTATCGGCGAGTTTTTCATGAATCGAAATAGTGTTGGTTGTTTTATCTAAATCCCAATCCAAGCGCAACGTCCACGGACAAGTCACTTTGACCATTCTCCCCTTACAGGGTTTGCCGTAATAGTCGTTTAATGCTGATTCTCGCTCCATTGGAAAGTCTTGAGGATTGGCAATAATTGGCACAATATCAACAAAGCTCGGTGGCAGAACACCACTGGTATTAAACACCATCAACATATCAACGGCACTGTCGGTTTGTGGACCCCAAAAACCATCAATACCGCCGGCATCAATATCATTGTCCAAACAAACCCATTGTAAATAACCTATCGCTTGCCTTTTAGCTGGCCAAGACCGCCAACCTTCGGGGAAGTCAGCCGAATGTTTAATCAACGCTTCTCGTACCGCGTCATCGGTGTCGGGGCCACGCATACCATCCATTGCGTCATCGTAAAGGTTTTCTCTGACCAGGTATTTTTGAATGAGCTTGATTTTACAGACTTTCATAAAACGATCCCTTTGTCGCTTGGTGGATGAGTGAACACTTGGTAATTATAATGAGGCATAGAGAATTCACCTGATTTTTTTGCTATAAAATAACGCCAATTAAGTACTTGAGGTTATTAGAGAACATTTTTCTCATCTTCATCTTCGCCAATAATACTCAACACTTTGCCCAAAAATTTGATCTGAGCTATGTCGGTGTTTTCACGTAAATAGGCCGGGATAAACTCTCTATATTCGCTCTTTGATACTGGTCTAAATTGAACAAAAGCCTCTATCATTGCCGGTCTGAGTAGCTTATGACCTAACCCAACGTCACTGTGTTGGGTTGCAATAACGTGTTCGTCAAAGCGCTGGAGTTTGTCCTGTAAAGTCCCTTCTATGTGGCTAAACTCATCTATTGCTAACAGCAATTCGTCTTCAAAGGCGTTGACAATGGCAATCTCTTGCAATTCACTTGTCACAGTAGGCGATTCAATGGTTTGTGCTTTTTGTAACTGCTGTAATTGTTCGATGATAGGCTGTAACTGGGCCTCAGGGTTTTTAAACCAATCAGTACACCAAATGCGCCTCACCTGCCAACCTAGGCCCTGTAATACGCTGCGGCGCAAGCGGTCACGATCTCTAACACTTTTTGCACGATAGTAACTTTCGCCATCACATTCTATTGCCATTAAATACCGCCCCGGCGCATTGGGGTCAACCACCGCCAAATCAAGAAAGTACCCGGCAACGCCGACTCGAGGCACGCAGTCGAAACCCGCCTTAGCCAACGCATCGGTCACTGCTTTGGCGAAGTGATGACTTTGGGTTATTTCAGCGTTTTGAGATTGTTGGTTTGGTTGGGAGATTTTGCCAGTCTGAGCAAAAGCCAAAAAGCTTTTCAGCGCCCTAACCCCTTCGCCAGATTTTTCAGTGAGCCTAACATGTGCCTCTGTCATCGAGGCAAATACATGCATACGCTTTTTCGAACGGGTGAACAATACGTTAAGGCGCCTGCCACCAGCACCGGTATTGATGGGGCCAAATCGTTGCGGCATTTCGCTGGCACCGGCATCACTAGGGCCATAGGTGATTGATATGTAAATCACGTCTCGCTCATCGCCCTGCACGTTTTCGAGGTTTTTAATGAACAACGGCTCATTTGTATTATTGTTGGCTTCGAGCGCATCACAAAAAACAGGGTCTTCTTTTGCTAACCCTTCGACGCAGCGTTCTATCTGTTCTCGTTGCGTTGAGCTCATTGCGACCAACCCTAAAGATTCTTCGGGGCGATGCAATAAATGTTGCTGTACTGCATGAGCAATCACTTGCGCCTCTTCGATGTTGCGTTGGTTAACAAAGCGCCCGCGTTTAACGTGCGTGAACTTTATGCCGTATTCGTCACTACTGCTGTTCGGTGAAGGGAAAACCACTAAATCACCTTGGTAAAAGGTTTGATTTGAAAAGGCGATAAGGCTTTCATGTCTCGAACGATAATGCCAGCGCAATCGCCGTGGTACAAAAAGCGGCAACGAAACATCTAAAATACTTTGCGATTGCTCAATTGCCACCACTTGCTCTGACTCATCAACCACTGTTTTGTCAAAAAAGCTGGTTGGCGGCAGTTGCTTAGGGTCGCCCACGACCACCAGTTGACGACCTCTAGCAACCGTACCTAGCGCATCTTCGGGTTTGATTTGCGATGCTTCGTCCATCACTATCAAATCAAAATCAAGTTTGCCGGGCGCAAGGTACTGCGCCACCGAATGAGGGCCCATCATGAAACAAGGTTTAAGTGCCACCAGCGACTGTCCTGCCCGGCGAATTAATTGCCTTACCGACACATGCCGGGTTTTCTTTTTCACTTCGTTATTGATTAACGCCATTTCGGTCAGGTTGGCCACTCTACCCGCTGTCACGCCTGCAACGGTAGCGTTTTGCGCCACTTGCCAAGCGATTTTCTGCCGTTGCAAAACTTTGAGCTGGTCGTCCGTTTGGCCAAACTGATGCGCCACTGCATTGTGCTCTATACCACTAAAATGGCTAAGTGCAGGCGTTTGCTCAATGACCTCCCCAGACAAGCATTCATACACCAGACATAAATACACAGCTGCCACATCACCAGTGGGAATTTGCCCCGTTTCGACTTGCCGCAACAGACTTTCAAGCCCTTTTTCACCGAGCCGGGCACTCAAGCGGATAAAATCGACCCAATTAATCAACCACCTAGGTTGGGTTAATGCAAGCGCATTACGTTGTATCAAGGCATCAAGCGTATTAGTGGTATTCGCTGTCCAATCGGCCACATTCAATTCAACCGACAAGGCAAACTTTTCGCGCGCCTGATTTTGGTTTTGATACAACAGCGCTAAGTCGGCGCAGCGCTGATTTAAGCCTTGTAAAAAATCACTACTGATTAAGCGTTTCAGCGCAGATTTAAGCACCGAATTTTGTAAATGGTCGATTGCGCTAGACAACTCGACGGTCGATTGCACCACACTAACTTTACTCGCTGCCGCTTCGCTGTTGTCTGTTAAATCTAGCTGACATTCATCACCAAACAGCTCAGCCAACAAGGTTTGTTGTTTAAGTGTTTGCTCAAAATCAAAAAAACCATTGATAAGGGCCAGCTGTTCGCGCAATTCGCCAAGGCTTAGGTCTTTTTTAGTCGCTTGCTGAGCTATCGTCAGGTTTTGTTGAAGGTGTCCTATTAATTCATCTATGCCCTGCAAACGACTTTGGGGGTCGTTCAAACAAGGGGATTTTAACACTTTTGTCAAAATCTCTAGGTGCTGGTTAAATTGCTTAATGTTTTTGTGGGTACTGGTGCTAGCCAGATGCTTTATGCCCTTAAACGTATCGATTGGCAAGTTAAACAAAGACTCAGCAAGCGCCACCTGCTTGCCAAACCCAACACCATAACGCGCCCTAATGGATTGATACCAAAATCGCAATGTAAACAAACTGTCGATATCGGTTCGAACCCCCTTAAATTCATCCCCCAAATATTGCTCAAAGGCCTGTTCTTCATGCATTTGTTCTAGGGTTTGTTGATAAGTGATTAATACATCCATTAACGGCAGCACACTGGCTAATTTGGGTTCTAGCCCTTGCACCAACGACAGCAACTTGAGTCTTGCTGCACGCCAGCGACTGCTAAACCATTTGAAAAATCCTGCCTGTGCGATGATTTGTTTGATGCTCAGCAGGTCTGCTGCGCAGGGCAAACGGTCGAGGTCGATGGTATCGCGTAACTGTTGGCGAATGGGCAGTAAAACCGCTAAGCGGGCTTGCAATACGGGCAGCAGCTTATCGAGCGCATCTTCGTCAAAACGCGGGTTACGTCGTACCATCAAGGTTGTGTCTAAGTCAGCTGTAAACTGTAAAAAGCCTTGCAGCTGCGCCAATCCGGCCATTGTGTTATCAAAATAACCAGCAAGCTGGGGCATTTGCTGTTGCACAGTTAGTTTGTCTTTGTTGATAGCGGCTAATGCAACTTGCTGTTTATTGAGCAACAAGCTTGCGGTAAATGCATCGCTTAAGCTGACATTGTCGTTATTAAGTATTTTTTCAAGATAAACAAAGGCCGTTTGCATTTCACTTAAAGCATCTGGGTTTGCGAGCAAGTCAGGCTCAAAAACCTGTTGCAGGTTAACCAGTTGCATTTGCCAGTGATGATGACTCGCCAACCACTTTGACACTTGAGTGCGCTGGGTTGAATCCATTTTTTTCAATGCATCAAAGTGTTCATCGCCTGTGGGTGCTGGTAAATGCGTTAAATCGGCTAGCAATTGCGCCACATGTTCAAGGCTGTTGAGTGGTTCATCTGTTTCTAAATATTGGCAAATGTCTTCGAGTCTTGACTTTAAACTCAACAATGTTGATTGCCACGCCCCCAATACAGCACAAACTTCATCACCATCGAACAGTTCAATCGATTGGTTGTTAACCCCAAACCACGGATGTTGGTCCAATGGCGCATCATGTCCAACCTGCTGACTTAATTGGTCAAAAACATCGGCATATCGCCTCAGTTCATCCTCAGTTTCACGGGCTCGGGCTGAATCGTAATTATCACCAGTGATGTCACCGACCGTAATTTGATCTAATGGCAATTGTGCATAAGCTTCACGGTATCGGGTAGAGGCGGTAAAAATTTGGTGAATGGTTTGACCGGTGTTTTTCCACGACTGGTTTATCAGTTCAACGTAGTTTTTTAGGGTTTGCTTGTGTGCTTCATATTGGTTAATTTCAAGTTCAATTTGTTTAGGGTTAGCATATTTGTGCTGGTTATCTAAGCGTTGGCCGATGTTTTGGTAGACTTGTTTCTTTTGGGTTTTATGACTGTGTAATTCAAGACAAAAATCGCCCAAGCCAGCGCGTTCAAGCCGTGATTTAACCACCTGTAATGCGGCCAGTTTTTCGGCGACAAACAGTACTTTTTTCCCTTGGGCAATAGCAGCGGCAATAAGGTTGGTGATGGTTTGCGATTTGCCCGTTCCCGGCGGCCCTTCAATCACCAAGTTTTCACCTTTTATGGCGTCTACCAGTGCACTATGCTGTGAGCTGTCTGCATCGTCGATTAACGGATACAATTGATGAACGTCTTGTAGTTCATCTATCGGATATTCCACCGGACTGTCATAGATAGTTGCTTCAGAGCCTGTATTATCAAAAAATTGGGTGATAATAGGGTGATTTTGAATATTTCCTTGCCCTTGGGGCCATCGGTTGGGGTCTAAATCGAGATACATCAGTAGCTTGCCAAAGTCGAACATCGCCAAGGTCACATAGCGTTTTATTTGCCATTGAGGTTTATTTTGCAGCAACTGGTTTTCAATCAACTCAAAATAGGCCTCGGGTAGCATTGATGGTTCGAGTTCGGGCAAAGACTGCGAAAAATCAAACTTGAGTTTTTCTTTAAGTGATAAATTGGCGACAATGTCTTCGCCAGTGTAAAGGATGTTATAGGTATAGATGCCGAGCTTTTTATCTAGTGCCGCCCGTTCAATGCGCACGGGAATAAGATATAGCGGGGCTAGTTTGGGCATATCGGGTTTGTCGTCTTCAAACCACTGCAAAAAACCAAATGCCATATACAAAATATTGGCACCGGTTTCTTCGATGGCGGTATTGGCCCTAGCACGAATATTGCGTAATTGTGATTCTAACTCGCGTGGATACAACATCGACTGAATATATCGGTCTTGATGTTTATTCTCAACATTGTTGTCTCCTTTTAATAGTTCAAAGTCGGTATTCAATCCTTGATATTTGGCCCACTCTCTGGCGCTTGGTCCGGGTTTAATACGAACTTCTTGCCCTTTTTCATCGAGCCCAATAAACCCGGCTTTAATCAACGCCTTGGTATCAGGCTCAGGCACCTGAATGAAAGTAAAGGCGCGGTCAGTTAAAATATCTGCGGCCAATTGGTTGGGCATTTCGTCAATCACGCGGATAAGCGATGAGCGGCCATGTTTGAAATTGAGTAACCGATTACGGCCAGTCAAATCTAGCAATCGATTACGAATAGCCTTGAGTGAATCAAAAGCAAAGTGTTCATTATCTGACGATGAAGTCATGCTTGGGTCCTTCTTTAATTACTTATTCTTTTGTTTATCAATAGCAACAGGTCAAGTGCACACAACCTGTCCCACGCGAACAATGGCACAATCGGGTTGATAATGCTAATCTGCCTGCTCTGACCATACACCGACCAAAACTGGTAAATAAACAATGAAAATAACCCGTACGGCCCGTCTCTTGGGGCTACTGCTATTACCATTACTTTCAACAAGTTGCACACCAGCGGCTAAAACGCCAAGCGATGCCATCACCCTTAAGGCACTGACCAATCACATTAGAACATTGGCATCAGACAAGTTTGGTGGCAGGGCGCCGGGCACACCCGGTGAGACATTAACGGTTAATTATATCGTCAACGAATTTCAAAAAGCAGGACTACAACCGGCCAATGGCGACAAATATACCCAAGCGGTGCCGCTAACCTCGGTAGAGGTGACCAACAACCCGACACTCACCTTTAGCGGCGGAAAAGATGCTGATTTACAATTGTCGTATCCACAGCAACACGTCATCTGGACCCGTAAACAAATCGCCCAAAGTAACCTAGATAATAGCCAATTAGTGTTTGTTGGGTATGGCATCAATGCCCCAGAGCGTAATTGGAACGACTATGCAGCAGTTGATGTAAAAGATAAAACGGTAGTGATTTTGGTCAACGACCCCGGTTACGCTACCCAAAATGACGCGTTATTTAACGGCAATGCCATGACCTACTATGGCCGCTGGGATTACAAGTTCGACGAAGCCGCCCGCCAAGGGGCCAAGGCCGCCATTATCATTCACGACACCAAACCCGCCGCTTATCCGTGGTCAACAGTAGCCGCCAGTTGGACAGGTCCGCAGTTTGATTTGGTTCGGCCCAACAAAGGCGCAAATCTAGCGGCTATTGAAGGCTGGATTGGCAAAAAGCACGCCAAGGCGCTGTTTGATAAAGCGGGTTTAGTTCTTGATGAAATGTACGCCGCTGCCGTAAAACCCGGTTTTAAAGCAGTCCAAATGAATGTATTTGCCAGCGCCAAAGTGAACAACACCTTGAGCAATATCGACTCACAAAATGTTGCGGCAATGATAAAAGGCAGCGAATCGCCAGATGACGTATTTATCTACATGGCTCACTGGGACCACATTGGCACCGACCCAACCAAAAAAGGCGATAAAATTTACAACGGTGCCAAAGACAACGCCACCGGTACCGCAGGCCTTATCGAAATAGCCAAAGCCTATGCCGCCCTGCCCGAGCCACCCAAACGTAGCGTAATGTTTTTAGCGGTTACCGCTGAAGAACAAGGTTTACTTGGCTCTGCCTATTATGCCGCCAACCCTTTATATCCACTGGCAAAAACCGTTGCAGGTTTGAACATGGATGGACTCAGCCATTTTGGTAGTGCCTCAGATGTGACGCTGATAAGCAAAGGGTTTAGTGAGCTTGATAAATACATCATCAAACACGCCAAGGCTCAATACCGAGAAGTAGTGGCCGACCCAAAACCTGAGAAAGGGTCTTTTTACCGTTCAGATCACTTTGAATTGTCGAAAATGGGTGTGCCGATGTTATATGCCAAACCCGGATACAACCATCGCGGTAAAGGCAAAACCTACGGCCTGAAAAAATCAGCAGAATACGTCTCAAAAAACTATCATCGCCCCAGCGATGAATATGATTCAAGTTGGGATTTGACCGGTGCAGTAGAAGATTTGCGGCTGTATTTTGTGACCGGCTTAGACATTATTAACAGTGGTGATTGGCCTAAGTGGAATGATGGTAGTGAGTTTAAGGCGGCTAGGGATAAGCAAATAAAGAACAAATAACCGCCATTAATAGTGCGTGTTATTAACTTAATGATACGCACTAAAACCATAAATCCCCCCAAGTTACCAGCCAACCTAAACCAATATCATGCAATTATAGTCACAACAACAAGCCCCCAAAAATGTCCAAGCCGCCACCGCCCAGTGTCATTCACCCAGAGGTTGAAACAACCATTCTAGGGTGCAAGGCCAATCACCGTTTTGAGCAAAAATTTTTCAAAATTTGCCAAACAGAAGCCAACGTGATCATCACCGCCATTGTGCTCGGTTACTTGCAGTGGCGAACAACATTGCAACAAGCAGTCACTATTGAGGCTGATGATAAAAAAGATGAACAGAAACTGGTTGATGCACTTAGCGCAAAGATAACAGGCAGTACAGACGACGAATCAGATACTGACTCAGATTCAAAACAAACAGCGCCCAGCGAAGACGACATTACTAAGTTGCTCGGTAAAAAAATCTATATAGATAAAAACAGCTATCTCGGCCTGTTACGTATGCAAAAAGGTGGTGATGTGCTTTTATCTCATGGCACACAACGCGTATTTGTGGCCACCGTTGGACGATGGAACCCCAAGCTGCCCAAACTCAAAAAAACGGGTATAGGCAAACATAGGCCTTGGGGACTAGCAGACAATCTCAAATACCTGCCCAAAGGGTTGGGGCCATTAAGTAAGGCTGGCAAAGGCGACTCTCACCAACACGATTTTCGCCAACATATTGTCGGTTATGTGCATGGTGCCTGTCTGTGTTTTCATGCACGAGAACTCAATCCTGACATCAACACCATCGATGTCTTGGAATATCCCACCATAAAGCCCGCAACCAACGCCGCCTGTTTGCCTTGTGCGCTGTATATGTCTGCCATTGGTTTGTGCCCCGACACCATTCACCTCAAAGATACCCCAAGCTGGATACCACCAAACGGCGATAATATCAGCGCGACCGAGCAAATTGTCGATATTTCACTGGGACCGTCTCTTTTTCAAAGAGAGTTATTCACCGCTTTTATGCAGGTTTGGTTAAAAGCAGGCATGACAAAACTCAAAAAGGTAAAGAAAAAAGGTTTGAAGCGAGCAAAAATAAAGCTAATAGGTAAAAACAGCGACAAAGCGGCACTGTGGTTTGTTGACTCTTTGACCGTTCAGCCGTCTATAACGAAAGCTTTGGCGCAAATACTGTCGATAAAATAGCCAATCGACACGATAATTGTGTATTTAAAAAAACCAAGTCTAGATTTTTCTAGTATAAAAAAAGAACAAAAAGTAAAAAAATAGTGAGCAAAGACCTAATTTTTACAACTTTTGTCCATTATTTCATACACTTTTTAGACCACAGAGCGTTATGATGGGTTCACTACTGCATCACGCAAGTGTTTGATTTTTTTGATGTAGTTCGAGGTTTCGTATAAACGGAATGTAATGTAACAGTCGTTAGCGACTATTTTAATAGAGAATAAATACTATGAAAAACTCAAAAATGAAAAAAGTATTGTTGGCCTTGGGCCTTGGTCTTGGTATGAGCGCCGCTGCAAATGCAGTAACCCCTGAAAGCCTATGCGCTACTTGGGCGTACCAGTGTTCAATGGGCGTCAACTCTTACTGCACTTTGTTCACCAATTACTGTCCTTTATAAGCGTTTATTAAACACTTATTTGACGAAATAAAGGGGCCGTTTGGCCCCTTTTGTTTACATCGGAATTTTTATCTTTTAAACGAACAGCCGACGCTAAACCTTAATCAACCCCAAAATATGCTCAGGTTTAACCATGCCCTGCTGCGCAAGCCCAGCATGTACCAAGTTTGAAAAGTTGCGATCGTGATCAGCATTACGAGAAATACAATGTGTGATACCAACTAATAACGCCCCACTGTCTTCTTTACTATTTTCAGGCTTATTCAACATACCGCACAAGGTACGAATATAGAAAAACTTCAGCGCAAATATCGCGAACGGCTCAAACAATAACTCCGAGTTTTCTAAATCAAACGATTTGCTGTATACCCAGTGCAACATCAAGTTAAGAAATGAATGACCATGGGTGTCGACCAATTTTTCGTAACCCGCCTGACAATACTTGCCGTAATAACCGTGTAAATCTAACACCCCTGATTGCTCAGCCAATTCGCTAGCCTGCGCTCGATACTCTGACAACACAGCATTGCCTACGCTGAGGCTATTTTCGAGTAACAATTGTTGCAGTACATATTCTTGGGTTCTTTGCACAGGTTCGGTTTGTTCGAGCAATTCATTAAGGTCGCCCGAAGCAATCACTTGTTCAAAGTTCACCAACAGTTGTTCTATTCGCTCACCTTTTGCAAGGCGCTGCGAAGCCAAACGAAACAGCACGCCCAAATTAAATAACCGCCCTTCCACTGTGTCAGAATTTTCTGCCAAAATGCAGTTATAAGCCATTTGTTTAAACAAGCGTTGCAACTCAGGATTTTGAATCATCAACTTACTGGCATATTTAGGCAGTGGTGTTTTGGCCTTTACTGGCACTTGTTCAATAGTCATTGAACCGGGGTCGAGTAAAATTTTGCGGGCCGCCTCAGGGCACGAAATCGACAAGCTGGTGTATAACTCCCCATCAACTAGTTTGTTTTCGCGAGGATAAAGGTTACAAATTTGCGGCAGCCAGTCTTCGCCATAATTTTTGTGTAAATAACAGAGGTTTTGCTCATCGAGCATCGGGCAATTGCCATTTTTCTCTAACTTAATTTGACGATAATCAATGCCGTTTTGGCCACAGCTTTTGGTCTTTTTTTCAGCGATAGTGCGTACTTTTATGTCGCCATGTTTTTTGTATTTTTTAAAGGTTTCGCGGTCAACCGTAACAGTCCAATGATGGCAACAGTGGTTTTCGCAGGCGCTACCTATGCATTCAAAATCTTTGTAAAAGACCGGGGTAAACAAGGTCTTGAAAGAATCGCGGGTAAAATTTGTGTTAGGGTCAAATCGATTCACATTGCCAGGATTATTTTTATTCATTTAGACTCACTTAGTTGAACCACTACGATGAAATTGCGTCTAGTATAACCACCGTACCATATTACAATCAACAGGCCATTTCAGATAGATGGGTAATCTCATTACTGGGGTAATATCGGTGCAAAACGTCTTGCTGAGCGCAATTTGGCTTTGACCGCTTCTTCTTCACGGTCTCTGGGTGGTGCTGCGGTAACCAATGAATCAATCAATGTTCTGGCAGCCGCTTCAACCTGATCAATCGCCAGCTCAAAGGCCACTTCGTTTGCTTTGCTTGGTTTGGTGGTGCCGCTGAGTTTGCGCACAAATTGCAACGCCGAGGCGCGAATTTCATCATTGGTGGCGGGCGGTTCAAAATTAAATAACATTTTTATGTTTCGGCACATTTTAGATTCTTCTTATGAGTAGTTAATAGCGCTTAAGTATAGTAGTAAACGTAACAACCCCAATCTCAATATCATTTATTGGCTGAACATGTTCGCACCAGTCAAACGCCAAAGGCTTTGAATTTCCATACAATTTGATATACTGACGCCACCAAAGAACGATACTCAACAGTCATGATAATAGAGCAAGATATTACCAATACATTGTCTAAAATTGCCTCAGGTTCGCAGGTAGTTGTCGATATTCGCACACCGGCAGGGCAACAGACTAAATTCAAAACCACCTATATCGGTTTCTTGCCCAACCGCTTTATTTTGCTGCAAGTGCCCGATTTAAGTAAACACAGCAAACTCCCCGGGTTTATTAAAGATAAAGTCAGCTGTACAGTTAGAGGCGTAATTGAAGGCCACGAAGGTGCTGTAGTCGCTTTTATTTCGAACATCGCCAGTGCCACACAAACCCCAACAAAAATGTTGGTGCTTAATATTCCTAATCAGCTGCAATTACAACACTTGCGCAAAATGGCCCGAATTGACACTTACATTAATATATCCATTAGAGTTAATGAACATCAATGGTCAGGTATCGTTCTGAACCTATCTGCACGAGGCGCACTGCTTACCTTCGACAAAGTTGCCGAGTTATATATAAAAGAAGGCGAAGATCTGAATGTATCGGTGACGGACAAAAACTTTGGCAATCTTGATGACATAAAAGGCAAGGTTTGTAATGTCAAAAAGCTAGTCAGGTCTATCGAAGTCGGACTATCATTCGATGATGAGGCTGGCGAGATAATCAGCCAAATCCTCAAGCAAATCTTGTTTGTTTAGGCACAATATTTGTGTACCCCCCCCAAGTAATTTGCGTTGATATAAGCCCCACAAGTTGGGGCTAGAAAGTAATCTGGAAATAAAACGGGTTATAGAGCGCTTTTAAACGATGTTTCAATCCATTAAAAACTCTGGCTCTCACGAGTATGCTGCCATGTTTTACCCCGGTCCATCGACTCGTAAAAATCACCGCTTGCACCATCGCACGACAACAACAAACGGTCAGTGACCAGTACTTCGAGTTGATAACAATAATCGTTCGGTAATTTATTGTTGGTTAGTAACCAACTTATCCCGCCATCAAAAGTCATCAAAACCCTTGCTGGTTTAATTTGTTGATTGCCTCTGCCGTTGTCTCTGGTTTTGTCTTTAACGATGGCGACACCTTCATTAGCCGTGAAAAACATTGGCGGTGAAACAAAATAAAACGCCTGCCGTGGTGCTTTGATGCTTTTTTTACTCTTCTTGGATTTTTTGCCTCTACTCTTAAGATAACTTTCTGAGGGACTACAGCGACCTTCTTTGTACAAATGCCCTGAAGGGCAAGACTGATATTTGGTGGTCATTTCTGTCCACTCGTTGGTATCTTTGTTACCAATTAAATAATCTGGCTTACCATCCCATGACCAAAACCCGGCTGTTCGAATGCCCATGGTCACGGCACCTGCATCAAATGTTGTTTCAACCTCAGCCGCCTCTAATTCAGTCTGAATCAGCCAATTCTGGGCATCACTGGCCACATCCTTTACTATTTGGTAAGTAAACACATCACTGCTCGGCATCCATTGATCATTAGACTTGGTTTTGATGTTAATCGTCACGCGATTGAGCTTTGTGTCATTATCGACCGATACAATATTGGTGAGATTACGCCCTCTCTTTTTTGGTATTCCGGGCAGGTTCAAACGTTCGCCTTTGCTATTAAGCCAGCCGCGTGAACCTGAATAAGTGATGATTTTGCGCCATTCAATGTTACCTTCGCCGTCGACTTTATTTAACGTAGCGCGGTAAATCTCAGCCGTTGTTGGTGTTCGGGCGGCCACTTCAATCACGTTATCTCTAAAATTAACGCTATCAACATCGACTGGCACATCAATTGAAATATCACGCCATTCGCCATTTAATGTTTTATAAAACACACTACCGCCATCGCCGCCAACCAGTAAATCTCCGCTGGCAGATTCAGCCATGGTATTGAGTTTAAAATTGGTTTCAACTGCATCCATCGACCACTGTCCATCTGACGCGCGATTAACCATCACCCCAAGTCCAGACAAAAAGTAAATAGTACCGTCGGCTGCTTTAAAACGATGATTAAACGATACCGGATTTTGCACCGTATTAATGTATTGTTCATAACGCTGGTCGGCCAGTTCATCTTCTTGCCAACCTAAAACGGCCTGCGGGTCGTAATTGTATTTGGGAAAATGCTGCGATACCGCTTTACCCGGCTGTTCGGCATCAAGTCTCAACAAGGTATGAACGAATTTATCTTCCTCTGATTTTGGATAATAAACCAATACACCAAGGTCGGTTACCTGCCCAGCTTTAACTTCAAAAGTACCAAAAGTCGCATCCAGCGGCACAAATTGACTGAAAAAAGAGTAACCAAAAACATAAAACGCTCTCATGCTCGACAATGAATAGGTACCGGGTTCGATTTGTCCTGCAAAAAGATTGCTCCTGTCCATGTCTTCGTCAACCGCTTCGAGCCGTTGTTTTTGTATCGCATCGGATGTGTTGTAGTTTTTAGGTGTCAAAGTCATGAAATTAAGCGTCGGCAATACGCCACCAGCATGAATTACCCGAGCAACAACCATCCCCATACTGTTAGACCCAGTATTATAATTGGGCAAAGCAGAGACCAAATTAACGGTTTTGGGTTTTGGTTGATATCGGGCCGGACCATTGGCTTGACAACCACTGAGTACCAATACCCCAATCAACAAAAATGACCGTAACATGAAAAAACGGCGGGACAATTTAGACATATACAAATTCCTTTAAGGCTCTGCCTAGCACTGCGTGCGCAAAGCGGTTAGTATTGCTCCTTAGGACGTCAAACCATGGAGCTCTTCTCAAGTATGTTATTTCAAAAATTCAGGTCGCTTTGGGCGACTTTTTTATTGGCTGTTTTTTGTTCGGGCGCGTATGGTAATGCATTCAAGCTCGATTTGGAAGTCGCCGACCAGCTTTCGCCATTAACTCCGGGCAAAGGTTATGCGCTGTTTTATATCAACACCAGTGACATAGCCCCATCAATATTTTTTCAACCATTAAACCCTAACAGTCCAATAGAAAGCCCTACCCTGTGGGGTGAAAGAGTCTATCAACTAGATTTAACCAACCATGAAAAACAGTTTTATGTCGTTCAATTGCTTCCAGCCGACTACCAAATAAAACGTGTAGAAACACCGCTGTATGACTTTTCGTACAAAATGACCACCA
>CALKGI010000221.1 GCA_938085045.1 uncultured Alteromonadaceae bacterium | reverse complement strand
GGCTAAAATAAGCATTAGCTTCGTTATTAATCTTGCCATTAGAGTGACTAGTGGCGGCGATTAATGCCTTGCTACTGCTTATTTTCCCAATTGGTCCGACACATCGGCAAAATCAGACCAGTGAATTAATGTCATTGGTATAATACCATTTGGGATGCTGATGAAAATTAAAAACACCTGCCTGCAGATTGCCGCCATATTATTACTAAACGGCTGTTTTTCTGACAGCTTATCTTTACCCGATAGTGAACAACTCAAACAACCTGCCGAATACATCAATACTCATCAAGCAACCGATAAATATACAACAGCTATAACCAAAAGTCGGGCTTTGCTGGTGCCTTTGCTTGAACAGTATCCGGGTATTTCAGTATCTGTGGGGGTGGGGCCTGATATTGTATGGTCTGAAGGGTTGGGGTTTGCTGATTTGGCACTTCAACAGCCTGTGCAGTCGTCAACCAAATTTAGATATTACAGCTTGTCGAAATTCGTTACTGGCGTAATGGCTGCCAGATTGATTGAGCAAGGTAAATTGCAACTTAGCGACCCGGTAAAGCGTTTTTTGCCAGATTTACCATCGTCTTATAACGATGTGAAAGTGGGGGAGTTGCTGTCGCATACGGCGGGTGTGAGACACTACAAACCAGATGAATGGATGCAGATGAGTACTCAGCCGTCAGAATCGTTGGCTTTAGATTTACAACGGTTTATTAATGACTCGTTAGTGGCGCAGCCGGGGGCTGCGTTTAAGTATTCGAGCTTTTCCTATGTGTTACTCTCTGGCGTGTTACAAAGCGCGGCAAAAGCGCCTTTTCACGATATTGTTGAAAAGCAAATACTCAAACGTAAGTCAAACAAATACAGCGATAGCCAATACTATCAAGAGGCTTTTTTCAGCGATGTAGAGGTTGCACAAACAATCGATAATGCCTCTAAATGGGGAGGAGGGTCAATCACTGGCACGGCTGATGAATATACCCGTTTTTGTTTGTCGGTGCTTGCTGGGCAGGTGATTTCTCACGAGCAAACAAAAACCTTGTTTAAACCGCTTATGCTTTCAACGGGCAAGGCAACCAGTTATGGATTCGGCATGTTTGTTGGCATTGATGATGAAACAGGCGATGCTTATGGCGCACATAGCGGCAGTGGGCTTGGTGGTCGGTCGGCGATGGTCATATTGCCCGACAGAAAAGTAGTAGTGACCATTCTGGCCAATATTGAATCTGAATCTTTACTGGAAACCGCAGGTAAAATTGCGGCGCAATTTCGTTGAATAAAAAGTTAGCGTCTTAATGGGGTTCGATCTTAAATAGAGTTAAAGGAAGATTTAAGAACTTACCCCGGTTTTATTTGAGCTTTAGAGGCCTTTAATAACCATATCTCCAACAATGGGTTTCAACAGTTGTACAAGAAACCTGATTGCCTGCTGCACATTTTATAGACAAGAAATAACAGTCTTCAGAAGATGGACGAGCGTGTGCGCTAAATACCACACTGCTTAAGCTCATGCCCATACCTAGAACCAATAGTGCTTTTTTTAATTTTGATACTTTCATTATTTTTTTTTCCGTATATACGTTTAAGAATTTCCCGACTATGCCGAGGTTTTTTTGCCAGTAACCACTGCGAGTGATTATCAGCAACATCATGTTATCACTAACAATTTACTGTAACTACACCGTTTGCGATAAACAGATAATTATGTCTGAAATCTAACAATCGTGGTCAAATCCTTGTAGTCAAAACGTGCGTTTATTTTTATAAATAAAACTTTCTGGTTTTTTTCATCAATGATAAAGAGCAACCAAACAAAACAGTTTCATTCTTTGCAGTTTTAATAACCTACTGCTATTCAAGAACGGATAGGCATACACTTTTCGTTAATTGATTATTTGGCTTTGGCAGAATGTACCGGGCGTTGTGTTCACCCTCGCAAAAAAGGCTACATTAACGAAGACCAGCTCGGTGTATTACAAGCGCTCAATATTACAGAAGACGACTGGCTTGAATTGGTTCAAAATTTTGAAGGTAAGTTCGCTGGTTTTGCGGGTAAAGCTTCGGTGTTACATTTTCATGCCTACCAAAACGACCAGCAATTTCACCGAGGTGTTGGCTGACGTTTCTAGCACCTGCAAAAAAACCGCTTTAAGCATTAGTTGAGCAACGGTTAACGCCATTGCTCAGATTGGTGTGGGTAAAATTTAAAAATATCGAATATAAACCTGCCTAAACACTTCTTCGTAATACCAGAGCGTTCATTATTGACCTGTTGGTGTTACATTTCACCAATATCATCATTTAAAGCGGTTACTTTTTATTCTTGGATGGTGACTGTCCTTTAAAGTTTCTTCAATTAAAAATACCCGAGCCATCCGAACGGTTAGCACGGGACATTATTTGATTAAATAACCATCAGTGGTAAATGTCCGAGCTATCCGAACAGTTCGCATGGGACACCTCTATTTACTCGCTTTTCTGCCAGTGAGCTGTCTAATTTGACCCACCACTATTTTTTTTACATCTTCTAATGAGAATTGGAACCAAAACTCACGACCATCAGGATGATAATAACTAAAACAAAAAGCCTCATCATCAGCATCATAACCGCCACAATACGAATCTGATTGAAACCAATCGCACGACTCGACCTCCGCCCACTGTGCTCGAGACTTGCCCTCTGCCTCGATTTCCTTCATAAAGTTCAACAGTTGCTCATCAATTTGTATTTCCATTTCTTAACCTATTTATAAGAAATAATATCAAGATGACTTATACCATAATCATCCATCATTTTACCACCTTGTTGAAAAGCGTCCTTGATTGTTGCATTCGGGTTATCATCAATCCACCTTTTCCATGTGGTTGTCCAGTTTGCTCCCGCTCGGTGAATCCATTTTTTATGAAACTCTTCAGTCATCGAAACAACATGCTTATCACGGTCGAATCCAAGATTCTCAAAGAAATCTCTATATTTCTGCGATTTTGGCGAGTCACCTCTAAATAAATTGAATAAATGGTGCTTAATCATTCTTACTGGAGGCACCCCCGGGAGTGCCAATGCTGCCCTTGTAGCACCCAGTTGTACTTGAGTCACCTTTATGGTGCTTGTCGCAACTCTGGCTTTGGCTGCTGGAGAAAAGAAGAATATTACATACTGTTCAAGGCCTGCCTGTGCCAAATAAGCATCTATATCTGCATTATCTTTAGGGCTAGGATGCAAACTTAGGGTGCTTGAGGAATTGCCATAGAAATTATTGCCGGATATCGATCTTGCGGAGTACTTTAAAAAACCAAGTACTGCCCATCCTTCGATCCCCGTTATTGTGGTCGTGCCGCTACCCGTTCCAACTCTTTGAGTATTATCCATTGCATCCCAATACGCATTCATTTCTATCGCTTTGGCAATAAACTCTTGGTAGCCCTGTGATGCCCATGGGTTCCCAATCCCAACAGTGAAATGCCACTAAATGCAGCTTCCATGCACTGCTTTGATTTATCTTTTTCCATGCCTTCACAACTTTGAATCGCGTTGCTTGTAGTCAAGAAGTCCTGAAATCCTTTCGTTTGGGTTAAGTCAGCATTAGTATCATAACCACTCGGGTCTGAAATTATCGGGTCTACACTCAAGAACCGCCCTAGATCCGGATCATACGCTCGGCCATTCATATGAATTAGGCCTGATTCTGCCAAATGCTCGTGATTGGTGAAGCCTCTTGGCGTGATACTTAAGAATTGCGATATGCCTGTGCCACCGTCGTCATTTCTGGCTTTGCCAAACGCATCAAAGGTGCGTTGGTCTTCGATGATGTCGGTATGCAGGTTATTGACTGTTGCTGTCAAACTGCCATTGGTGATGGTGTCGATAGAGCCCAATCTGTCACGGTGCAGGTATTTCAATCCTGAATTGTCACCGCCGATAACCCTCATTGCATAATCGCCGATGTATGAGCGGGTTATTTCGGCTGCGGTTGCCATATCCACTTCTACTTCAAAACTGCCACCACCAATGTAATAAACGGTTCGGTTACCTTCAACAACTTGGCGATAACGCATGCCGTCACTGCCATAGCTGAAGGTGGTGGTTTGGCCGTTGTCGGTGATGGTGACTGGTTTGTTGTTGGCGTTGTAGGTTAACTCGCGGGTAATG
>CALKGI010000220.1 GCA_938085045.1 uncultured Alteromonadaceae bacterium | reverse complement strand
AGTCATTTCTTTAAAAGTTGGACCTTGGATACCGCTACGTGGAAAAGCCAAATAGCGAACGGTGATGCCCAAATCATTGTAACCTTGCATTTGTGAATGCAATTTACGACAGTAACCACAGCTGGTATCAGTGAAAACGGTGACCTTATATTTCTCATCTTTAGCCGGGAAAACAATCATCGAATCTTCAAATTCTTTCATGCCATCGATACGAACCTTAGCTAGCGCAAGCTCAGTGACATTTTCGATATCGTTGGTCAAATCGTACACTTTACCATGAACCAAAAACTGGCCATTGTCAGAAAAATAAAACAAACCACGCTCAGTTATCACTTGATACAAACCATCTACCGGAGATTTGGCTATGTCGGTTGCAGTCAGACCCAATTTCACCAGATTTTTCTTGATAACACCATGCACGCCAGATGTGGCAGCGGGCGCTTCAGGTGCGGCAAAGGCCGACAGGGATAAAAAACTCAATGCTGCTAAAATGACTTTCGCTTTCATAGGGGATAATTCTCTTTTTTAGTTATCTGCTTAATATTTGTACGTTTATAGACCGTTGGCATGATAAAAAACTTTCACTCAATAGTCAATCAATGATGTCTCTTTTGCGTGTATTTTTGTTATTTAATTGTTACAAACAGATACTTAACATGCCCATATATAAGAAAAATCAATAGCTTAAGTATTCACCCTCTAGGATGGTGTTCGCTGTGAAGTGCCTTTAATCGTTCTTTGACAACATGGGTGTATATTTGCGTGGTCGACAGGTCATTGTGGCCGAGCAACAACTGGACTACCCGTAAATCGGCGCCATGATTTAGCAAATGGGTGGCAAAAGCGTGGCGAAGCGTGTGTGGCGACAGCGCTTTTCTTATACCTGCCTGCTGGGCATAAAATTTAATTCGGTGCCAAAACGTCTGACGAGTCATTTGGGTACCCCGGCGACTAGGAAAAACGATGTCGCTTTGTTGTTTGAGTAATGCCGCGCGACCAAGCGATTTATATTGCTCAATCCAGTAGTCGGCCTCTTGTCCCATGGGCACCAACCTTTCTTTATTGCCTTTACCAAACACCCGAATAACACCTTGGCGCTGATTGATGTTTTCGAGCCTTAACCCCACCAACTCAGACACTCGTAATCCAGTGGCGTATAACAGCTCTATCATGGCTTTATCTCTAAGTTGCACGGGGTCTTCTATGTTAGGTGCCGCCAGCAAAGCTTCGACATCTCTTTCGGTGAGCGTTTTTGGCAACGGGTTTTCGAGCTTGGGCAAAGCAATATTCACCATGGGATTTATGGTGATAATTTTCTCTCGCAATAAATAACCATACAACCGCCTAAGGCTGCTGATGCTTCGAGCTGTGCTACGGGCTTTAAGCCCCTGTTCTTTACGGTAACTTAAATAGTTTTCGATGCTTTGCTGTGACACATCAACAATGCCATCGCCTTGTGATTCGGTAAATTGCTGGAATTTAGTCAAGTCGGTGCGATAAGAAGACAAAGTATTGTCACTCAACCCTTGCTCCAACCATACGTTATCTAAAAACTGTTCGATATTGTGATCAATCATTAAGTATTCTATTAGGCCTTTTCTTTTATGGCATTCTTTATGTAGTGCTGTTTTGTATTGCTATGAAGTTTTGTTAAACTAGCGGCCTGTATAAATAGCACACCCAATGAAAAGTATCGAATGAAAATAGGTTTGTTTTACGGCTCAACCACTTGCTATACCGAAATAGCAGCAGAAAAAATTGCTAACAGCCTTGGTGAAGACCTTGTTGATATGTTTGATATCAAAGATACCCCGCTCAGTAAAATGGATGATTATGATATTCTGATTTTGGGCATTTCAACCTGGGACTTTGGCGAGTTACAAGAAGACTGGGAAGCCATTTGGGATGATATAGATACAATCGGCTTGAGCGGTAAAGTTGTGGCGTTATTTGGTCTTGGTGACCAAATTGGTTATACCGAATGGTTTCAAGATGCGCTTGGCATGTTGCATGACAAAGCCGTGATACAAGGAGCGGCAGTCATTGGTTATTGGCCCAACGAAGGTTATGAGTTCGAAAAATCGTTAGCACTAACCAATGACAATAAGCACTTTTATGGTTTGGCATTAGATGACGAGAGTCAATATGAAATGACAGAACAGCGTGTTAATACTTGGAGTGGTCAACTATTGGCGGAGTTAGAGGCTCTTTTAGCCTGATAGAAACTGAGGAATAGCGGCAGAGTTTTACCCCTGCCCTTGTTGTTCATTAACCCTTATTGGCGATCGCCACTTCGAGGGTTTCAAACCAGTTGATGAAATCGTTAACATGATCGCCCTTAAATATACGGCCATGCTGAGGCGCCATCATATCAATATCCATCGCTCTGACACGTTTACACCAATCATTCTTAGCTTGATTTGACGGCATCCAGCGCTGATGAAACAGCTTCATTGTGGCTTTGTGTTTATCGAAATCTTTAACATATAATGGACATTCACCTTCTTCTAAAGCCGCACCAATATCACCGCTCATCAATATCTTGGCCTGTGGGTCATACACATTAAAGTTGCCTGAACTGTGTAAGTAATGCGCCGGAGTAAAATTCAACGAAATGCTGCCCAATTGAATAACCGAACCAGAGTCAGGAATTGGCACGTATTCGATGTTTTCCATACCAAAATGACGGATAAAGCCTTCCCATAACCACGGCGAATACAATTTGCCGTTAACCAGTGTTTTATCCCAAAATCCCAAAGACGAAATGATATCGGGATCTTGATGGGAGGCGAAAAGGAATTTAATTTGTTCGAGTTCAACATATTTGAGGATTGACGACAGCATCGGGGCAAATAACTCTACCCCACCCGGGTCAAGCACTATGGCTTCATCGCCAGAGACAATCATATATTGGTTGGTATCTATGATTTGATCTGGACGGTCCGGATCACGACCAAACATGATCCACTTGTGGGTTGGGCCTTCGTAGATTATTTCAGAATGCATGTGATGTTACCTTAATTGGATTTATTATTACTGGCTGATTCTTTGCGATTGATTCTTACAGGTTGATCAAGAGGGCGAATATTCGCGCAACCAGTGAAAACTTTTATTGACACAATTCATGATAGTACCGGATGCAACGGCAATATTTTGCGCCACTGAATCAAGGTTATCTTTATATTCTTCTGCTCTGGCCGCTTCAACTTTGGAGGTTGCAGCGATAAACCCCGATGCGCGCATCTGAGTTTGAATGGTTTCTAGTAGGGATTCGAGGTTACGCACCAAGCGCTGACATTCAGCATCACAATCTCGAGCCGTTTTTTCGGTTTCGCTATAAAGGTTTAGAAAAACCTTTGACGACTGTAAATCGACACTCCTAGCTTTAACGTTATCAAGACGATGCAAAAATTCTTTATAGTTGGAGCTGTTCATTGCCACTCGGGCGAAGTGTAGTGACAAGTCGTTAATTTCGTTGGCACATTCGATGGTTAGACTGGCAAACTCATCAATGAAATCGGTGATCACCTTGAAACCCATGGCTTTTTCACCCGCTCTTATCGCAATAGCTCGGGCGTTTTTGGCCGTCAACGACAGCTTTTTGGCTTCTTGTTGCGCCACGCTCAAAATAGCGGAAATATTGGCTGCAACGATAAAAACCTGAATACTGTTTCTTTCTGCCATTCATGGCCTCTTTTATTAATATTGACTAACCCCTATTTAAGTAGAAATTCTGGGTTAACGCAATGAATTGACTCGTATACTGACGCTTTTCATCATATACATCAATAGTGCTTTTGGCTATCTGAGGACAAGCAAACTTGGCAAAGCTCATAATATAACGATGAATTGGTTTTTGTTTGACCGTATGAACCGCACACAACTGTTGTAAATGCAGCCCAGCCCCTTTACTTAGCTCAATCAATTGGTTCGCTTCTTTGGTTGGTAAAATCAACCAAAATATCCCCTTCGCTGATAATTGTGCGTTGACGCTCATTAATAGTTGTTGTTGGGTCAATCCCTCAGTGTGGCGGGCAATATTACGCGTCTGTTTAGGGCCAAGAAGACTATCGACAAAATAAGGCGGATTAGAAATGATCAAATCAAATGGTTGTGTTGTGATAAATTGACTAATGTCGCTTTGAATCACTTTAATCGTGTTAGGCCATGGAGATACAGCAATGTTGTGCTGAGCTTGAATTGCCGCGGCCTTGTCAACTTCAACAGCACAAATCTCACCATTACCTTGTATTCGCTGAGCCAACATCAGGCTTAACAATCCGCTACCACAGCCGATATCGAGAATTCGGTCGCCTTGTCTGACTTGTGTCATCGCCCCAAGTAACACGCTGTCGGTGCCGACTTTCATCGCACATTGGTCATCATCGATATGAAATTGTTTAAAAGTAAAAGACATAACAGAGCACCAATCAGTTTAGAATAGGACCATCAGCGAGAGCCAAAATTTTCCCAATTGAGGCAGATTACCGCAGGTTTAGTCATCTAAATCAAGGTAATCTAACATAGAGTGGGGAGATTTTGGCCCCGCCCTTCGGGAATGGCGAAAAAACGCTCATGCTACATCATCAAAGTTTTAAATATTGATATATGGATGTAGCGCATTAGAGCAACGCAGGACGCAGTTGCCGAAGCGACTATTCCTGCACTTTGCTTCTTTGCCTGAGCGCTTTTTCGACATTCTGATGCGCCTATTCTAAACTGATTGCTGCTCTAACATATCGTTAAACAGATTGATTCGCTATAATAGCGCTAATTTTTATCTGTGAAAGCCATTTATCCATGTTTGACGAATTAGAACTGGACCCCAGTTTAATCAATGCCATAGCGCAAATGGGTTATAAAACCCCTACTAGCATCCAGTCTCAAGCCATCCCAGCGATTCTTGCGGGCAAGGATGTTATGGCCAGCGCCCCCACTGGCACCGGGAAAACAGCCGCCTTTGTATTGTCGGCATTACAACACTTGCTAGATTTTCCGCGCCGTAGTCCGGGTTTTGCCCGAATTTTAATCATGACTCCCACCCGAGAATTGGCCTATCAAATTCATGAGCAGACGCTTGCGTTTGCCCAGTTTAATCATTTCAAAATTGGCGTTATTACTGGCGGTATCAATTACGGTAGTCATAGAGAAATTTTGGAGAAAAATAACGACATTTTGATCTCCACCCCAGGCCGTTTAATGGATTACATGGATAACGAAGAATTTCATGCCGAAGACGTTGAAATACTGGTTATTGATGAAGCTGACAGAATGCTCGACATGGGCTTTGTTAAAGAAATGCGCCGCATCACTAGTGAAGCCCGTAATCGCAAACAAAGTCTGTTGTTTTCGGCAACGCTCGAAGGCAGAACATTAGAAAACTTTGCGACAGACTTATTGACTGATCCGGCAAGAATCGAAGCTGAATCATCTTTAAAAGAACGTGGAAAAATAAATCAGTGGATGCATGTCGCCGATTCTGACGCCCACAAGTTCGAGTTACTGGCCAATATCGTACAATCTGAAGAGTGCCTAAAAGCAATTGTTTTTGTTAGAACTCGCGAGAAAGTGCAGCATATTGCCGGTAAATTACAAGCTCTAGAAGTTCGTAGCTGCTGGCTTGAAGGTGAAATGCCACAAGACAAACGCAACAAAGCTGTAATGCGTTTACGCTCTGGTCAGGTAAAAGTGCTAGTGGCGACAGATGTGGCCGCACGAGGCTTAGACATCGACGATATCACGCACGTTATCAACTACGATATGCCCCGAACCGCCGATACCTACGTACACCGCATTGGGCGCACAGGTCGAGCTGGTAAAAAAGGCACTGCGATTTCTTTGGTCGAAGCTCACGATACTGGCATGGTCAAAAAGGTTGAAAACTACACTGAACAGGTCCTTCGCCGCCGCGTGATTAAAGGGCTAAAAGCCGAACACAAAGAAGCCAAAGTGCCCGCCAAAAAGCGTAAACCTGAGGTTAAGTTGACTAAAAAGCAGATTAAGGGTAAAGCGAAAAAGCAGCGTAAGAAGCTTGAACGAAGAGCCGAGGCTAAGAAAGCGTCAACCAATTCTCAATCATCTTGATGTGATTTCAATGTTGATGGGCCTCGCACAACTCGGCCCATCCACATAATTCTATTTATATCTCATCACGTGTAAACACTGGCTTACCCGGGGTACTAAACGCCTCGTGATACTGATAGCCTGCCAAATCAAACTTAATCAACTCATCTAATGTCGTCACTTTATTTTGAATAAGGTAACGTGCCATCAAACCTCGAGCCTTTTTAGCGAAGAAGCTGATCACTTTATACTGACCATTCTTTTGATCTTTAAATACCGGTTCAATAAGCTCACCTGTGAGCTGTTTTTTCTTAATCGATTTAAAATATTCGTTTGAAGCAAGGTTGACCAAAATAGGTTGCTCCAAATCACTAAGCGCTTCATTTAAGCTTTGAGTGATCACCGTGCCCCAAAACTCATAAAGGTTTTTGCCACGGCTATTGGCCAATTTGGTGCCCATCTCTAGTCGATAAGCTTGCATCAAATCTAGTGGTTTTAGCAAACCATACAGCCCAGACAAAATCCTAAAATTTGACTGAGCATAGTCAAAATCATCAGTGCTAAACGTTGGCGCATCCAAACCTGTATAAACATCGCCATTAAAAGCCAATACAGCCTGCTTGGCGTTAACAGGTGTGAATGGAGTCGCCCATTCGCCAAAACGCGCAACATTAAGTCCGGCTAATTTGTCACTGATGTGCATCAACGAACTCAAATCTGCCGGAGACAACGTTCTACAGACTTTCATCAGCTCGCCAGCATGGTCGAGTAATTGTGGTTGGCTGTATTTATCAGTAACAGGAGCAGTTTCATAATCTAGATTTTTGGCAGGTGATACGACGATTAACATTCTGGTGAGGTTCCTCTTAAATTTGTGTTCTGTTCAAAATTGGCGGAGGTATATTAACACGAATCCCCCCGCCGGATGTGCAGCTTTAACCTTTAGCCACCATGCCAACGGCCTCATGCACCTTAACCAGTGTTTTCTCAGCTCGCTCAGACGCTTTTTCTGCTCCGTCTTTCATAATGCTGTTGAGCAACGTCATGTCACCGCGAAACTCTTGAAAACGTTGTTGAACCGGCGCAATAAAGTCAACCACTGCGTTTGCAACGTCACCTTTAAGATGTCCATACATTTTGTCTTCGTATTGTGGCACTAAATCTTCAATTGATTGGCCTGTGGTACAAGACAATAACGTTAACAGGTTGGACACGCCGGGTTTCTCTTCGGTGTCGAAATAAATGCGCGCCTGCTCATCAGAATCTGTCACTGCGCGTTTGATTTTCTTGGCAACTTTTTTCGGGTCTTCGAGCAAACCAATAAAATTATTGGTATTGTCATCCGACTTGGACATCTTTTTGGTCGGTTCCTGCAAGCTCATGATCTTAGCACCAAACTTAGGAATAAAAGGTTCTGGCACCTGAAAAGTCTCGCCATACAAGTTGTTAAAACGGGTGGCAATATCACGAGCTAATTCAAGATGCTGTTTTTGATCTTGCCCGACTGGAATTTCTTCGGCCGCATATAACAAGATATCAGCAGCCATCAATACCGGGTAACCAAACAACCCAACATTAATGTTATTAACGTTTTTCTGGGACTTATCTTTAAACTGGGTCATCCGATTCAGCTCACCCATTTGCGCATAACAATTGAGGATCCAGCCCAATTGAGCGTGCTGCGGTACATGAGACTGCATGAATATTACGCTTTGCTTTGGGTCAACCCCAACAGCCAGTAACAATGCCAGTGAATCTAAACTGGCATTGCGCAGTTTTTCTGGCTCTTGACGGACTGTAATGGCGTGCATATCAACAAGCGAAAAGAAACATTCGTGGGTTTGTTGCATATTAACCCATTGTCGCAAAGCCCCTATGTAATTGCCGATAGTCAATTCGCCAGAGGGCTGAATACCACTTAGAACAACAGGTTTAGTCATTTTTTTATTCTCTTTAATTAAGGCTTAGTTGGGTTACAAAGCAGGCTAACACAAATTTTGGTTGTAGGGCCATAGGATTAATATCTCGGTTCACGAATTTAGCTGTTAACTTTGGCCAATTCTGAACGCATTTGGTCAATCACCACCGCATAATCTGGTTGATTGAAAATAGCCGAACCTGCGACAAACATGTCGGCACCAGCTTCGGCAATTTCTCGAATATTTTTAACGTTTACACCGCCATCAACTTCTAGGCGTATATCATATCCACTTTCATCGATGAGCTTACGAACCTGACGCAGTTTTTCAAGCGTATGCGGGATAAATGACTGACCACCAAACCCCGGGTTAACTGACATCAACAAAATAACGTCCAATTTATCCATCACATGTTCAAGTTGCGCCAATGAGCTTGCCGGATTCAATACTAAACCAGCCTGACAACCCGCACTTTTAATCAACTGCAACGACCGGTCTACATGTTCAGAAGCTTCAGGATGAAAGGTGATAATTGAAGCGCCTGCGCTGGCAAACATTTCAATCATTCTATCGACTGGTTTTACCATCAAGTGGACGTCGATTGGTGCAGTAATACCATAATCTCTAAGCGCACTGCAGACCATGGGACCAATTGTTAAATTAGGCACGTAATGATTGTCCATCACATCAAAATGCACCACATCGGCACCATCTGCCAATACTTTTTCAACATCACCACCCAAGCGGGCAAAATCGGCTGACAGGATGGAAGGAGCTATTAAATAGTCTTTTTTGGTCTGATTCATGGCGGTTTTCTCTGTGTTGACGTTGTATTGGCTATTGGTTGTGCTGAGCAAAAGTATTGAGGTTGATTTTATCAGGAAAACAAGGGCTTGGTCTAATGATAAAAAGCGATAACTAATGCCTATATAGCCTGCGATGAACGGCTTTATGACCGCTTAACATAGATACGTAACCATTCATCGCAAGTTTGTAATAAATGATGTACTTTTAGCTCATATAGTATACTATGGGCAGCTTAGAAAAACGGTCATTTGGGAGGAGTGGTATGAAATCAAACGATGCTTACGCAGTAGACAATACGCGAAGAAATTCTGTAAAAAACACCAGAACTCATACGGAAAATAACTTAGTTAGTGGCTCAGTTAGTGACTCTGTTAATAGCTCAGCAAAAAAACGGCTAACCTTAGCTGTATTTTTAACAATACCTTTGTTTATTACCTCTGGCGCTTCCAATCAATTTGACAATACCCACTGTACAACCCCTGCTCAGGCCAGCTGTATAGCCAAACATAATACTGCCAACAGTGCGAATAGCAGTTGGTTAAACTGGTTCAGCGGCGGCAGTCGTTCGACCCAATTCCAATTTATTGATTTGTTTGAGCTGGTACACAGCCCAAAATATGAATCCACAAAAACGGTAGTGCCCACGCGTGAAGGATAAATCCAACTCATCCCTGCTACAGGTTTTCAGTAGTGTTTGTGCCGCAATGTTCGGCGTGCAAAGTGACAAAAATCGCGAAAGAGATTTTAACGCTGCCAATCCCAAAACTTATATTATCGCCGGTATTGTTTTTACCATTTTGTTTGTCGCCAGCATTGTTGGTGTGGTCTCGATAGTTACCGGATAGAACCGGTAGATTGCGATTGAACATCAAAGCTTGAAATCCAATACCAATACGCACAAGCAATACACACAAAGAAAAGCACCGATAGATATCATTACCGGCTCAAATACTGAGCTTTGGTGCAGCACATCTCAACTGAAATCTACGTGTGTTCGTACAACGCAAAAATCTCTTCAACAGGCTTTCGAGCCGACCCTTTGTGACTAATAGTTCTTGCCACCTTCACCACATCAATATGACTTGATTGCTCATAAATCTTGCGCGTCCAAGTCGTGGCATGATTGCTGATAAGTACTGGAATACCCCGTTGAAATGCGGCTGTCTCTGCAAGGTTAGCCAGCTTGGCTTGGTCGTCTAAGTTAAAACCATCTTTGGCGTAAGTGGTAAAGCTGGCGGTTTTACTCAACGGCACATAGGGCGGATCACAATATATCACCGAGCCTTTTCTCGCTTTTTGAAAGGTTTTTACATAGCTGTCACAAGTAAAAGTGGCTTTTTTGGCTTTGTCGGCAAAAAATTCCAATTCGTGCTGTGGAAAATAAGGCTTAACATATTTACCAAACGGCACGTTATAACCACCAGAGAGGTTGTAACGACACAGGCCGTTGTAACAATGACGGTTTAAATACAAGAACATTACCGATCGTTCATAAGTGTCTTTACTTAAATTAAATTTTTCACGTAAGTCGTAAAAACTATCGGCATTGTTGTACTTGTTATCAAACATCGTTCGCATATCGGGGATAAGCGTTTGGCTATTGCTTTTAAGCTCGTTAAACAAATTGATCAAATCGGCATTGATGTCGTTTAACAAGTATTTGTTGTAATTAGTATTGAGAAACACAGTGCCCGCGCCAACAAAAGGCTCAATCAGCTTGCTGCCGCTTGGCAAATGTTCGTTGATGGTGTCCATCAGGGAATATTTGCCCCCCGCCCATTTTAAAAATGAGCGGGTCTTAGTTTTTTTTGTTTGCATTAATGATTTCTGATTGTATGGCACGAATGGATTTTACCCAAGGCTGTGTCGAACGTAATGTCGCCGATAGCCCGTTAATAGCTTGTCTTGCTTCGTCAGGTGTCGTGTAGGCCTTAGTCGTGACAACGTACCAAGGATTACCATTACGAACCGACTGATAGATATGGGCGGTAGATTTTAATTTATGTTCGACCAAAAATGTTTCTAGTACTTGGGGATTGCTCACGCCTGCTAGCTGAATAACAGTGCCACTGACTGATTGAGATAAAAACCATTGATTGTCCATCTTACTATCGATGGTTTGACTCTGACTTTGCGCTTTGTTTGCTGTTATTTCAACGGGTTTGCCTTGTGATAGCGTTACTGTATCGTCAAGCGTTTTTGATTCAATTAAAGCCTCTGAGTCAACTTCAGTTGAAGACTCTGGTTTAGTATCGGTTGTAGACTCTGGTTTAGTTTCGGTTGAAGACTCTGGCTCATCACTCACAGCTACAGCAGTGGCACTAATTGGCGTTTTATCGACAGTTTTCTTGACGGCTTTTGCTTTATTAACTGAATCAGACCAATTTTGAACCAAAAGGGTATCAAGTTCGCTGTTGTCATCAACTTTGGCAGTGATGGAGTCTGAATCATTATCAATAACACTACCAATATCCTCAGGTAACCTGTCTACTTGCTGCTTATCTGATTGCGAATCTGTTTGCGTGGCTGCACTATCTTGAACAGCTTGCTGGTTTTCTTCTGCCTCTTTTATGGCTTGTTTTAACAATTCTTTAGCCGAAAGCTTACTCTGAACCTGCATTTGGTCATGAGGGTCATTTTGTGGTATAAAAAACCAAGCCGCAACGGCCAAAACAGCGATCAAAAATACAGTTACGGCTGAAGTAACCAATGCCTTTTTCGACAATTTGTTTGCCGATGACGAACCTGCCGTATTGTCTTCCCATTTCAACAGTTTTGCCGGTAAACCATAACAACGCTCGATAAATTTTTGCACCTGCGCCCTATCGCTGTCTATCATCGTTTGATAATAAAACTCCAACAACATCCGGCTTTCGGCTTTGCTTAAAGGTTCAAGGTGAATTTCAATCAGTCCTCGACCATCATTAAGTTGGCTAATGCGTTCGGGGTCGCGGGGCTGTGCAAAGATGGCACAAAATTGATGACCGTTGTGATCTTTTAATAATTCCAACAGGTCTTGAAATATCTCAAACGCGGCAAATTCAGCGCTATCTATTATGATGATGACATTAAGGGGTTCGGGTAATTGCGCACCCGCAATGTTTTGCGCCAACGACAGATGTGGGTCGTAAGCACAACCGGGCAACAACTGAATTAACAGTTGTTCTCTTAATTGATGAGCGCTTTGGTCTTTAGTCGCTTGAACGAAGCATTTTTTGCGGTCAAGGCAGTGGTGTTCAATGAAGAATTCGAGCAATGCCGATTTGCCAATCCCAACATCGCCAGTGACGGCAACTAAGCTGCTATCGAGTTCGCATACCAATTCTATGCGCGACAACAGTTCTTGACGACTGGGTAATATGCCCGCTTTCATCGTTAGTCTTGCGCACTTGGTTCAAAGCCCAACACTTGCTTTAACTGCTCATCAGTAACCTGATTGGTTACCTTAGATGAACCGATATCAGTGGGGATTACAAAACGAATTTCACCCGCCAGATTTTTTTTGTCTTTTCGCATATGAGGCATATAGTCCTGATAACTCATTGAAGCGGGGCCAACCACAGGCAACTTGAAATACTCAAGTAATGTGATGATGCGTTCAACCTGTTCCACTGTCAATAAACCGTTTAACTGTGCCACTTGTGCAGCAAAAACCATACCAGCCCCTACAGCCTCGCCGTGAAGCCAGTTACCGTAACCCATATGCGCTTCGATAGCATGAGCAAAAGTATGACCAAAATTAAGCAGCGCACGTACGCCACCTTCTTTTTCATCCTGACGAACAACATCAGCCTTGATTTCGCAGCACCGCTTAACAACACATATTAGTGTTTGGGTATCAAATGCAGCAATGGCAGACTTGTTTGTTTCGAGATATTCAAAAAATGAACTATCAAGCGCAATACCATATTTGATGACTTCAGCCATACCTGCGGCAAATTCTCTTGGTGGCAGGGTATTAAGTGATTTGATATCTATCAATACAGCTTTGGGTTGATAAAACGCCCCGACCATATTTTTACCAAGAGGATGGTTGATAGCGGTTTTGCCGCCCACAGATGAGTCTACCTGAGACAATAGAGTCGTTGGTATCTGTACGAAGTCGATGCCGCGCTGATAACTAGCAGCAACAAATCCGGTCAAATCTCCCACAACACCGCCGCCAAGTGCAACCAAAGTGGTATCGCGACCGTAATTGCCTTCTAGTAAAAAACCAATCAAATCGTGAAACGTCTCGAAAGATTTGTATTGTTCACCATCTTGCATAAAATAATGGCTGACCTGATAATTTTCACTCAGGGCGGCTTTCAAATCACCAAGATAGATGTCAGCAACACAAGCATTCGACACAATCACCAGATTGCGGTTTTTTAAATAAGGGGTTAATTGAGCAGTCAGTTGACAGGTATCGGTATCAATAAATATAGGATAGCTACGCGAACCTAAGTCGACTTTTAGTTGAGCCATGGGCGTAGCATTCCTGAATAAACTAAAAACCTATTTTACGGATGATCTGACTTGCAACAACTTTGGCACTTTGCTCGTCAGTTTTGACGGTAAAGTCGGCAACATCTTCATACAAAGCGTTGCGCTCATTGGCCAAACGTTCCAATACAGACCGTGAATCTTCTTCGGTTTGCAATAAAGGTCTGCGCTTGTCACGCTGCGTTCGAGCAACCTGCTTTTCGATAGGGGTTTCGAGATAAACCACAATTCCCCTGGCAGATAAACGATTTCTCACTTCTTTGCTAGCAACTGAACCACCGCCGGTGGCCAAGACAATGCCTTGTTTTTCGGTTAGGTCTTCAATTACTTTTTCTTCACGAACTCGGAAGCCTTCTTCCCCTTCAACATCGAATACCCACGCAATGTCTGCGCCGGTACGCTTTTCAATCTCTTGATCTGAATCAAAAAATTCCAAATGTAGTTGCTCAGCCAGATGCCTTCCAATAGTACTTTTGCCAGCACCCATAGGGCCGACCAAGAAAATATTACGTTTTTCAGCCATATCTATTTACAATTCTAACCTAGTTAATTAATCCGCGTGAAACTCCACTACTTTGAGTGAGGTGGGGGATTATCGCAAAAAATGCTTGCGATGTTCAAGCATTAAATCAATTGCTTATGAAATGCCAAGGAAAAGACGTGAAGAACGGGCCCTAAAACGAGTTCGTCACGATTTTTGGAGTCACGAATATCAATAATTCCGTTTTTTCATTGAGTTCGCTGTCGGTACGAAACGCCCGACCAAGATAAGGGATGTCGCCCAGCAACGGAACTTTTGAAACTGAACTAACAATTTGCTGCTGGAATATACCACCAAGAACGATGGTTTCTCCGTTTTCAACCAACACTTGAGTTTCAATACGCTGGGTATCAATTGCAGTCGCAGCACCGTTACCGGTTTGCACTGTATCGCCACGAGTATCTTGGGTGATGATCAAATCGAGAATAACCCTGTCGTCAGGAGTGATGTGGGGTGTTACTTCCAAACTCAATACCGCTTTTTTGAAAGTCACTGTGGTCGCACCGCTTGAAGCGGCCTGAACAAACGGGATTTCAGTGCCTTGTTCAATTCGCGCCTTTTTCTGGTTAGCGGTCATTATACGAGGGCTGGCAATAATTTCGCCTTTATTTTCGCGCTCAAGTGCCGACAATTCCAAATCCAATATCGTACCGTCAATGAGCTTAGCAACATGAAATGCAATACTGCCCGCAGGATTGTTAACCGGCAGATTGACATTCAACCGCTCAGACACCGAAGGTATAGTACCACCAGAAATGGCTTGCGCCCCTTCAAGAGTGCCAGAATAACCGTCGGTAGTTTCTTGGTCGCTAACACCCCAACGAATCCCAAGCTCTTCACTAACATTATCTTTAACTGTTACCATTCGCGATTCGATAAGCACCTGTCTGATAGGTACATCAAGCGCATCAATTGCCTTACGAACATTTTCAATGCTACGCCTAGAATCTTTTATCAACAAAGTGTTGGTCCGCTTATCAACCGAAACGGCGCCTCTTTCAGATAAGAATGATGTGCCTTCTGATTGTAGCAACTCTGCTATTTCGGTAGCTTTGGCGTAATTGACCTGAATAAATTCAGTGTACAAAGTTTCGAGCTTTTCTACCTGTTGTTTGGCTTGTAATTCTTTGGCTTCTCTGGCAGCAAGTTCTTCGCTGGGCGCCACCATTAAGATATTGCCTTCCATCCGTTTATCTAACCCTTTAACCTTCAACACAATGTCTAGCGCCTGATCCCAAGGCGTACCATCTAATCGTAACGTCAGTGACCCTGCTACTGAATCGCTGGTGACCAAATTAAAACCGTTATAATCGGCAATGATCTGCAATGCCGTTCTTACCGGAATATCTTGAAAATTCAACGATATGGGTTTACCGGTAAACTGTTTGGAGTTGCCCAACACACCACCTGCCTGCTCGTCTTTTTCTACTGCAATGGTAAAGATACTTTCGATTTGCTGATGAGTTACAGTAAAAGGTCCGGTTGTGGTGAGTACTATGCTGGTATTGGCCCCTTCTTTGAAGGTTTCTATGGTAGACACTACAGTGCCAAAATCTGCCACATCTAATAGATACAGTAGCTCTGGCAACAGGTCGATATTAAACAGCTCAATGGTGATTTTATTGTCTTTTTCAATCACATTTGCAGCCGCGGTGCTATTGTCCAAAAAGACCAGTACCCGACCTTCGCCTTTGTCTCCACGACGAAAATCCAATGCGTTAACTTTGTTTATATAAGTTACTTCGCCCGCCACTTGTTCTATTTCTTGAGGGGTCGGATTGTCTGCAATTTTCAGACTATAAACATTACCTTTAAGTTCGTTTTGATAAATTTTAAGGTAATCTAGCGCAATGATGACTTTTACCCCTTCATTTTCAAACTGGGTTCGAATACCTTGCACTCCGGCTTTCTTAATAACGACATTAGCCAAGTTTTGTTCAAAATCGGCCGCTTTAAAAAACACTTCAAATCGTGGTGGATTATTGAAAATTTGGATTTTTGGCGTGACACCAATCTCTTCATCGAACACAAATTCAAATTCAATTTCACCAGAGAGCAGTGGATTGTAACGAATATCGTATAATAACGGTACTGCCTGAGCCATCGAAGCGAACAGGCTCAGCAACAACAATGCCGCCTTTAATTTGATTGTTATGATTTTACTCAACATATGATTGTCATCCATTTTGCCGCGTTAACACAGTCAAGATTCGTTATTCTAACTCGTTTGTTGATGAGCACTAACTATCCCCTTGGGCGTTTTCTGATTCACTCATATTTACCATGGTTTCCCGTTCTTTCCAGCAACCAGTACCGTCTGGCACCAGTTCGAGTAGTTGCACCTGATCATCTAATACTGCCGTAATTCGACCATGAAACAATCCCATAAAATTACCTATTGATACCCTATGCAACGAACCATCCGATGCAGCCTCAACCAATGCCCAAGGGTCTTTATCGTAACCCATAGTGCCTTTCATCCTAAGGTTTGTCAGGGCATATTTTTCCAGAGGCTCTTTTTGTCTTTGTCTATCTGGCTGCAAACAGTCTTGCATTTGTGCCAGTTTATCTTGTATTGCTTCAGCTTTTGGTTTGGCAAACGGACTGCGCATTGTTGCCCCAGCGTATTTTACATGGGCAAATTCTTTAACCTCAGGTATTGGTGCAATGCCCGGAGGCGTGTCGACTTCCACCTTTTTCATGTAAGCCTTAATGTCTGTCAAGTCATCAAAACAACCCCCAAGCAGCGTAGCGCTGAGCGTGATCATCAGCAAACGCTTCATGGTGTTGTCTCCGCAATATCCGCTTCTTCACTTTGATAGCGGTAAGTCTTTGCCACTATATTCAAATTGAGGCGGCCATCGCCTAACTGCTTTATTTTAAAATCGTGAAGCGTCACAATTCGAGGTAACTCAGCAACTTTGGCAACAAAATCGCCAAACTCATGATACTTACCCACCACTTCAATGGTTATAGGCAACTCGGTATAAAACTGCTTGGTGATTTCAGGTAACCAATTGATACCCAAAAATGTTAATCCGCTGGACGTACCTACATAGGTTATATCGTCAAGTAACCCAGGTGTTTCATGGGACGCAGGCAACCGTTTGAGTAAAGTGGCAAACAACTCTTCCATATCAATCATTTGTTGACGATAAAGTTCTAGGTTAACCGCAGCGGCATACTTTATCCGATATGTGCTTCTAAGCGTTTGCTCCTCGCTTGATGCCGTATTTAAAGCGGTGATTTTGTCGGCGACAAAAAAATAATAAGTCGCACCGAATACAACGATTGCAGCCAATACACAACTAATGATCTTAACTGGTTTCGGCCAGCCGCCAACATTTTCAAAATCAAGGTTGTTAATATCAAATTCTGACAAATCAAAGTCAAACTTCATGGTTTTTTACCCTCGGCTTCAAGCTCGGTAAAACCATCAACACTTAATTGCATCGTAAAATCACTCAAAATTTGGGTTTCACCTTTGCCTGCGGTAATCGACTGCAAATTAACAAATTGCAATAACGGAGAGTCTTCAACTTGTCTTATCATGTATGACAGTCGGTTATTTGACTCGCTCTGGCCAATAATAAGCACCGAAGTTTTCTTTTTCTCTAATTCAGCAAGATATATGCCAGCAGGCACGGTTTTAGCAACCTCACCAAATACTTGCGTGCCAAGGTTACGGCTGCTTTGTAGTTGTTCAATCAAAGCCATACGTTGTTGTAGATTGGCTTTAGATTCTTCAAGCTTTTTAATCTCAGCGATTCTGGCATCAAGTACTTTAATTTCAGCATCTATATAAGCATTGCGGTTAAGCTGCCCTTTAACTTTCTCGCCAAATACCATGCTAACGGCAAACATCAAGGCAAACGATAGCACGCACACAGTTGCCAATATGGTCAGAAACTCTTTTTGTTTGGCTTTTCTTGCTGCTTCGCGCCAAGGGAGCAGATTTATATGTGCCATTGCGAGAAACTCCTTAATGCCAAGCCTGTCGCAACCATCAGTTGAGACTGTTGCTTGCTTAGCATTTCCTGGTCGACTTTATCGCTGATTTGCATATCAATAAATGGATTGGCCACCACCGCGTGTATACCCAGTTCTTCGATTAGCAATTGGTCAATCCCTTCAATTAAAGATGAACCACCTGAGATAATAATATTGTCGATGTTTTCTTTACCACTGGTGGTCAAAAACATCTGAATTGAACGCCTAACCTGCTGCAATAGTGTTGTTTGAAAAGGTGCCAACACTTCAAAGGTATAATTGGGCGGCATGTCTCCAGACACTTTGGCCAATTCGGCCTCGTCAAAGCTTTTATTATAATAAGACACAATAGATTGCGTATATTGGTCGCCGCCAAACATTTGATCTCGAGTATAGACGTTGTCATTTTGTTCGACCACACTGAACAAGGTCATGCTGGCACCGACATCAATCAAACCAATAATCTTGTCGTGCTCTTCTTCTGGCAACTGGCTTAAACACAAAGCACTAGCACGGCTTAATGCGTAGCTTTCAACATCAATAACCTTTACTTCAAATCCACCACTTTCTATGGTTTCCATTCGGGTTTCAATGCTTTCGGTTCTTGCGGCACTCAGCAATACATTAACCTTGGACGGATCAACATCATTAACGTCAAGCTTTTCAAAATCGAGGCTTACCTCGTTTAGCGGATAAGGGATTAGGCTGTCGGCTTCAATTTCAATTTGGCCCTCCAAGTCATCATCAGACAAAGTGACGTCCATGTAAATCACTTTAGAGATCACCGTATTGCCCGAAACCGCAGCTACCGCATGAGAAACGTGCTTAGGGATCTTTTTACGTATTTTGTTGATCACCCGAGCCACAGTTTCCATGTCTTGAATTTCTCTTTCTGCAACAGCGCCTTTAGGAAGCGGTTCGATGGCATAAGCATCCAACTGGTATCCTTCACTTTGCTCCGAAAGTAGTACAGCCTTGATCGCGTGAGATCCGATATCGATCCCCAACATGACAGGTATTTGTTTTTTAAATAATCGCTCTAGCATAGGATATAACGCAACAACATTATTCTTGTTATAGATTTAGTAAAGATTAGTGCTTTTTTCTGTGAATAAAAAGTCTAATCGGTGATAAATAGCGGTATAATCATGGTTATACTCCATTTTCCATGATTTATGTTAGGTTTTCGTGTGCACACTGCTAAAAAACTGTTAAAAATATTTTTGTCGCTGACCCTATTAGGCATTTTGACCGTGGCTATCACCTACGCGTATCTTCGCCCCAATTTGCCCAGTGTAGAAACGCTAAAAGATGTTCAGTTACAAACACCGATGAAAATATACACAGCAGAAGGTCTGCTTATTTCGCAATACGGCGAAAAACGCCGGATCCCACTAGCCCTCAATCAAATACCTCAAAATCTAATTGATGCGGTGCTCGACACCGAAGATAACCGATTTTATAAGCACCCTGGCATTGATTTAATCGGGATTATGCGCGCCGCCACTAATATGCTCTTAACTGGCTCACGCAAACAAGGCGCCAGTACAATCACTATGCAAGTGGCCCGAAACTTCTTTTTAACCCGCGAAAGAACTTTCAGCCGAAAAATCAAAGAGCTGTTTATTGCTCTTCACATTGAAAGCGTATTAACCAAAGACGAAATCCTCACTCTTTACTTAAATAAAATTGAACTCGGTCACCGTGCTTTTGGCGTGGGTGCCGCCGCCCAAGTTTATTACGGCAAACCTTTAGAACAGCTTTCACTAGCCGAAATAGCCACCATTGCGGGTTTACCCAAAGCCCCATCAACCATGAATCCTATCAGTAGACCTGAGCGTGCAATTGTGCGCCGTGGTGTGGTGCTTGGACGAATGCTGGCAATGAAACACATCACTAAAGAACAATACCATGAGGCAAAAATTGCACCGGTAACCGCTAAAAAGCACGGTGCTGACATTGCAGCCCCAGCCCCGTACGTGGCTTCTTTGGTCAACAAGGAAATGATTGAACGCTTCGGTGAAGAAGCCGCTTATACCAATGGTTATCAAGTTTTCACCACAGTGCCCGCTAAACTGCAATTCGCGGCGCAGCAGGCAATCATAAACAACTTACACACTTATGACGAACGCCATGGTTATCGTGGACCTAAACAATATTTATGGACACCACCCGTTGAGGAAGAACAAAACACCAGCGAAATCGCAGATAACAGCGCTAATGAAGAACCTAAAGCGCCAAACGTTGCACCTACTTGGTCGAAAACTGAAATCAAAGAGCATTTAAGTAGCATCACTACTTATGGTGAATTGATCCCAGCTGTAGTCATACTCACCGACATCGAAGAAAAATCGGCTCAAGTGCAGCTTAAAACGGGTTCAGTAGTGTCGTTAACTTGGGAGAATATGAAATGGGCAAAGCCATTCATCAATGATCGAAAAACCGGCAGACGCCCAAAACTAGTGACGGATATTTTTACCGCTGGCGCCCAAGTTTGGGTTCGACCCACCATTGATGGTTCATACCGGTTAGCCCAAGTTCCATCACCTAGTGGCGCCCTTGTCGCATT
Source organism: uncultured Alteromonadaceae bacterium (assembly GCA_938085045.1). Taxonomy (GTDB): domain Bacteria; phylum Pseudomonadota; class Gammaproteobacteria; order Enterobacterales; family Alteromonadaceae; genus JABSOG01. Next base: position 12,109 of record CALKGI010000220.1, on the reverse strand, counting down.
AAACCCAACCGATGGTGCCATTAAGTCTCTAGTGGGTGGTTACAGTTACAATCTCAGCCAATACAACCGCGCAACACAAGCCAAAAGGCAGGTGGGTTCAAATATCAAACCTTTCATTTATTCTGCCGCACTTGACAATGGTCATACCCTTGCAAGCCTGATTAATGACGCCCCTATTCATCAGTGGGATAAAAACCTCGGTGTGGCATGGCGTCCCAAAAACTCACCACCGGTATATGACGGCCCGACCCGTATTCGTGTGGCGCTGGCCAAGTCAAAAAACGTGGTTTCAGTTCGCTTGCTCAAGGGCATAGGCGTAAACAACGCTATCGAGCACATCGAAAAATTTGGCATTAGTCGAAACGACTTACCGCCAAATGACTCATTGGCATTAGGTTCAGCATCTTTGACACCATTACAGGTCGCAGCGGGTACCGCCACATTTGCCAACGGCGGTTTTTTGGTTAAACCCTATATTATCGACCACATTAAAGACGCCAGCGGTAAAACCATCTTTAAAGCGCAACCGGCAATAGCCTGCCCTGTTTGCGTCGAACGCGAAACAAACGCAGTCGGTTCGCGCTCAAACGACAACAACGCCGATGAATTGGCAGTAAACGACAAAAGTGAAATCATTCGCGCTCCACAGGTTATCAGCAGCCAAAATGCCTTTTTAATATCGCAAGCGATGACCAGCACCATTTGGGGCGGCGGCAGTTGGAAAAACAAAACAGGTTGGTTAGGCACAGGTTGGCGAGCCAGAAAATTCAAACGTCATGACCTATCAGGTAAAACAGGCACCACTAATGATTCTCGCGATACATGGTTTTCTGGTTTCAACAATCAGTTAATGGTCACTTCGTGGGTTGGCTTTGATAACCCCTCACGCGCCCTTGGGCGCTCAGCTTCAGGTAGCGAAGCCGGAGCACTGACAGCACTCCCAGCTTGGATGGCCTATATGGACACTGCACTTGCAGACGTACAAGAACAGCCCCCACTAATACCACAGGATATTGTGTCGGTCAGAATTGACGAGAAAACAGGGTTGCTGGCCACCAAAAACGATTTCAGCTCTCGTTTTGAGTATTTCATACGTGGCACCCAACCAAGCGAATACGCAACTGGTGAGGCAGTACCGGTAGTATTTGATAATGACGGTGAAGGTAAAGTCAGCGATGAAGACGAAATTTTTTAGGATTGAATTGGCTGTCGCCATTTAATTTGACAGCAATAAACGCTAGAATCCCCACATTAAAGATTTAAAACAAGGTATTGGTAATGACAGAGTTCAATGGTGAGTACATTCATCCTTATGCTGAACACGGCAAAAAAACCGAACAAGTAAAAAAAATCACGGTATCGGTGCCGATGACTGTATTAAAGGTTTTAACCGATGAACGTACGCGCAGACAGGTGAACAACTTGCGTCACGCCACTAACAGCGAATTGTTGTGTGAAGCATTTTTACATGCATTTACCGGCCAACCACTGCCAGATGATAATGATTTGGCCAAAACCAATCCTGAGCATATTCCGGCATCGGTCAGGCAAATTTTGATTGATATGGGCAAGCCCATTCCGACTATCTGCGAAGATTAAAAACTCACAGCAGTCCTATTGGAGAGCGTTACATAGGGTGCGCACTGCGCACGCGTTAGCTACCAGATTATCACCAAACCAATGGATATTTAATGGGTTCGGTGATGAATGACAAGACCGCTCCAATGCCCGCTCTTAAAAGGGGCTATTATGCCCCTTCTTATTACTCCATGTAATTCTCAGGCATCTCAATTCCTGCAACCCCAGAATCAACAGCGGCTTGCGCAACCGCCTTAGATACTCGAGTCAATAAACGTGGATCCATAGGTTTGGGAATAATGTAATCCTGACCAAAGCTCAGCTCATCGCAACCACAAGCTTTTAAAACCGACTCAGGCACAGCTTCTCTTGCTAACTCAGCAATTGCGTTAACTGCCGCTATTTTCATTTCATCATTAATCGCTGATGCTCTGACATCCAGTGCGCCCCTGAATATGAAGGGGAAACACAACACATTATTCACCTGATTTGGATAATCAGAACGACCGGTTGCCATAATGATATCATCACGAGTTTTGTGCGCTAACTCAGGGGTGATCTCTGGATCAGGGTTTGAACATGCAAATACCACCGGATTTGGAGCCATTAATTGCAATTCTTCAGGGCTAAGCAAATCCGGACCTGAAACCCCTACAAACACATCAGCACCACAAATTGCATCTTTAAGCGTACGTTTGTCAGTATTGTTAGCAAACAGCTTTTTATACTCGTTCAAATCATCACGGCGGGTGTGAACAACACCATTACGGTCAAGCATATAAATTTGCTCACGCTGGGCGCCACATTTAATCAACAACTCCATACACGCAATAGCTGCGGCACCGGCACCAAGACAGACGATTCTGGCGTTTTCAATTTTTTTGTTTTGAATCTCCAGTGCATTGATCAAACCCGCACTGGTTACAATAGCCGTACCATGCTGATCATCATGGAAAATTGGCACGTCACACATTTCTATCAAACGACGCTCAATTTCAAAACACTCTGGTGCTTTGATGTCTTCCAGGTTAATGCCGCCAAAAGTATCGGCAATATTGGCCACGGTATTAATCAAATCTTCGGTGGTATTGTGTTTGACTTCAATATCAAACGAATCAATATTGGCAAAACGTTTGAACAATAATGCCTTACCTTCCATTACAGGCTTTGAAGCCAGTGGACCAAGATTACCTAGGCCTAAAATCGCAGTACCATTTGAAATGACCGCAACAGAATTGCCTTTGCCTGTATATTTATAGGCATTGGCGGGGTCTTTGGCGATTTCTCGCACAGGCTCTGCTACGCCCGGACTATAGGCAAGCGCTAAATCCTGAACGGTTTCGGCTGATTTAGTTAAACCGACGCATATTTTGCCGGGAATGGGATGTTCGTGATATTTTAAAGCTTCTTCTTTAAGGACAGTCATGAGCGGGTCTATTTCCTTTACCAGGTGGATTGTGCACAACATACGCTTTTTTTTCGTAAATTCAAGGGTCTAAGCACGTTTTAACAAGCTTTGATTATGCCCGATTGTTCTAAGACATAACCCATAATATGGTGAATTCTAAAGGGCTGATTGACGGAGCATAAGGACGAGTGTAGGAGGACTACTATGGTTTTGCAAAAATTTGCAGGTTTTATGCAACATAGCGGATTTGAAGTGGATATTGGTGCATATTATGCGGTTGAAGCTTGGTTAGAGGCTGGAGGTACGGAGGCTTCGCATCAGGGGTAACTGGTAGAAAAAACTGTTCCTTGCCACCTAAAAACAGAAAAGGCACCCGAAGGTGCCTTTTCTATTTTTAATTGCTTGGGCGAAGCCCGCAAATAAAAATTATTTTTTGCTACCAAGAGCGCCGAAACGTTTGTTGAACTTGTCAACACGGCCGCCTGAGTCAACCATTTTCTGCTTACCAGTGTAGAAAGGGTGACATGCTGAACATACGTCCAGATTGATGTCTTTACATACTGTAGAACGAGTTGTGATTACGTTACCACATGAACACGAAGCAGTGATTTCTTGGTACTTAGGGTGGATATCATTTTTCATTGGGAAAACCTTTTTAATTTAGGCCACATCGCTATAGATTGCGTCTCATTACTTCTATGAGTAAAGTGACGAACCAACACCATGTGTTGTTTTATTAGCCTATGTGCTTATGCACATAAACAGTAAATTTGGGTCGCGAATTCTACAGTAATGTTTATTGTTGTACAATAGTTTTGTTCTATAGGGCATTAACCGTTAAGATACGCCCACCTCAAACCACTCATTAAAATTCGTGGAAATAATAAAAGTCGCCATACCCGTGCCTCTTCGCCGGTTTTTTGACTACGCCCTACCCAATGACATAACAATAGATACCATTAAACCCGGTATGCGTGTTCTAGTGCCCTTTGGCACCAAACAGCGGGTAGGTATTGTTTGTGGGCCGCAAGATACTGTCGACTACGACCAAAGCAAAATCAAACCGATTATTGCGCTTATCGACACCACACCAGTGTTTGACGACCATATCTATCAGTTGCTCAATTGGGCAGCAGATTATTATCAACACCCCATTGGCGATGTTTACCAGTCTGCATTACCAACATTACTGCGCGAAAACAGAACCATTGATGATCTCATTCCCGATTGCTATCAAATCGCCAATAAAGGCATTGATTGGGATCCGGCGCAATTGCGCAGTGCACTCAAGCAACAAACCGCATTGAAGCTGTTCAAAATCCATATTCAACTCGACAAATCACAACTAAAAGCACACGGCATTGCCCCAGCTACCATAAAAGCGATGCTCGATAAAAAATTTATCGACACCACCAAACCCGACTTCAAACCGTTCAATTATGTTGAGTCCAATAAAGATGATGCCGAAAAGCCGTTGAAACTCAATGTAGAACAAGCCGTAACCGTCACCGCCATTAACAACAACCTCGACCGCTTTTACCCAACGCTCATAGAAGGCGTCACAGGCAGTGGCAAAACCGAAGTTTATTTACAGAATATAGAAGAGGTATTGCAAAAAAATCGGCAGGTGTTGGTACTGGTGCCCGAAATTGGCTTAACGCCGCAAACGCTGGCGCGTTTCAAAAACCGTTTCAAAACCCGCATCGACATTTGGCATTCGGCGCTGAACAATACTGAACGATTCAATACCTGGCTCAATGCTGGCCGCGGAACATCGGCCATTGTCATCGGCACTCGCTCTTCAATATTCTTACCATTTCGTGATTTGGGCCTAATTGTCATTGATGAAGAGCATGACAGTTCGTTCAAGCAGCAAGACACTTTTCGTTATAACGCCCGAGATATGGCAATTTATCGTAGCCGAATGTTAGACATTCCCATTGTGTTGGGTACCGCCACGCCATCGCTCGAGTCATTAAAAAATGCGCTAGACAAGCGTTATCACAACTTTACCTTAGCGGGTCGTATATCCGGTCATCAACACCAATATAATGTCATTGATATCAAAGCTCTGCACTTACAAAGCGGTATGTCTCAGCCGATGATAAAGCGCATTGAGCACCACCTAAAACAACATAATCAAGTCATGTTGTTTTTAAATCGGCGCGGCTATGCACCGGCGATTTTATGCCATGAATGTGGCTGGATGTGTGATTGCAAACGGTGCAGCGCTTTTTATACCCTGCATAAAGCCAATAATCAGCTGATATGCCATCACTGCGGCTCACAATCGAGAATTCCTCACCAATGTGGCGACTGTGGCAGCACCAATGTCCAAAGTGCCGGACAAGGCACCGAACAACTTGAAGAACGCCTGACTGAGTTATTTCCTGATATCACCATCTCGCGGCTTGACCGAGACAGCACACGGCGCAAAGGCAGTTTTGAAAAAACCGTAGATGAAATCAACCAACCCGGCAGGCGCATCATCATCGGCACCCAAATGATTGCTAAAGGGCATCATTTTCCTAATGTCACCTTGGTCGCCATATTAGATGTTGACGGCGCTTTGTTTAGCGGCGACTTTCGAGCCTCTGAAAAACTCGCCCAACTGTTAATTCAAGTTTCGGGTCGGGCGGGCCGTGGTAGTCAATCGGGAGAAATTGCCCTGCAAACCCACTTTCCCGGTCACCCTCTATTACAAGACTTAATCAACAACGGTTATGCTCACTTTTCTCGCTATCTTCTAAAAGAACGTAACGATGCCATATTGCCACCTTTTGTCAGCCAGTTAATGCTTAGAAGTCACGCCCCCTACCCGGCTTTACCTCGCGACTTTTTGGCTCAGGTGAGAGATTTATTATCCCCTTACCAACCGCACATAGAGCTTTTGGGCCCTCTGCCTGCACCAATGGAGAAAAAGGCAGGTAATTTTCGTTATCAACTGCTGGTACAAAGTGGTAAAAAAGGCATGCTACAAAGTATTCTCAAATTGGTGTTGCCACAGATTGAAAAACTCAAGCTAGCACACAAAGTTCGCTGGAGTCTGGATATTGACCCAATGGACATGAATTAAGGTCAAGAAACTCACCAAGGAAAAACGGAGTGAAGAAAGGAGAAAGGAGAAAATCAAAAAAATTTAACCACAGAGGTCGCAGAGCACACAGAGAAAAGAAAAAAATAACTGTACCGCCCCAGCTTATCCTGTAAGGTAAACTTAGAACTAAAAAAGTCACTATCTTAATGCCTTTGTCTTTCTCTGCGCCCTCTGCGTTCTCTGTGGTTAAAAAGCGCTTGATTTTCGCTTTGTCCCTTAATCTAATTGGTATACCTAACCAGTTTGTTATACAATCCCGGCTCTTCATTTTCTCCAAAGTAACTTCTCCAAGGTTTATCATGGCGCACAAGGATTACATCAAACGCGGCAACCCCAAAGCCAATAAGCAGGGCAAGCCCAACAAACCTAAGGCAAAAAAAGCCACCAAGCCCGCTAAGTCAGGTAAAAATGAGGCACCACAAGCCAAATCATTACCTTTAGTGGCAATGACATTTGCGGTAGTGGTTTTAAGCGGATTCATTTATTTTTTATGGAGCATCAACGGTGCCGCAGACCCGCTAGCAAATACCGAAGGAAGCTCAGCACCAGACACTGCCAAAACAACTCCGGCCCCTGTAAAAGACCAACCCAAGCGTCAACCCGTTCAAACCATTGCTAAAGCGGTTACCGAACAACCAGATGTACCGCCACCACCAGAAAAAGAAGATTGGCAGTACATTGATGAACTAAAAAACAAAACCGTTGAAGTGCCTCTGACAAAGCTCGATAAAAAAGGTCCGTTTTTAATGCAATGCGCTACCTTTCGCGAGAGTCGCCGAGCCGAAGCATTCAAGGCACAACTGGCATTTTTGGGTTACGAATCACGCATTAAAACCACTAAAAGTAGCAGTGGTGGCGAGCGACATCGGGTACAATTGGGCCCATACGAGACTAACCGTGATGCTCAGCGTGCTAGGCATAAGTTGAGCAAACACAAGATAAACGGCTGTAAAATTTGGTTATGGACTTGAAAACTCTCGTCATTGGCCGCATTTAGCCTATCAAACACATCATCTTCTAAGGAATAAAATTGACTACGATTGTATCAGTGCGCAGAGGCGACAAAGTGGTGATCGGTGGTGACGGCCAGGTTTCACTGGGTAACACCGTGATGAAAGGAAACGCGAAAAAAGTCCGCCGTTTGTATAACGACAAAGTTATTGCCGGTTTTGCTGGTGGTACCGCAGACGCCTTTACCCTGTTTGAACGATTCGAAAGCAAGTTAGAGCAACATCAAGGTCATTTGACCCGAGCGGCAGTAGAATTGGCCAAAGATTGGCGTACCGACAGAATGCTACGCAAACTCGAAGCCTTATTAGCCGTAGCAGACCATACAGCATCTTTAATCATTACTGGTAACGGCGATGTCATTCAGCCTGAGGGCGATTTGATTGCCATCGGCAGCGGCGGACCATTTGCCCAATCAGCAGCCAAAGCACTGCTTGAAAACACCGACTTAGATGCCCGTGAAATTGTCGAGAAAAGCCTGACCATCGCTGGCGATGTTTGCGTTTTCACCAATCAAAATCAAACCATTGAAGAATTATAGGACTCAAGCATGTCCCAAATGACCCCAAAAGAAATCGTCGTTGAACTCGACAGTCATATTATTGGCCAAGACAAAGCCAAAAGAGCCGTTGCTATTGCGCTGAGAAACCGCTGGCGTCGTATGCAACTTGACGAAGCCCTGCGCACTGAAGTCACCCCCAAAAACATTCTAATGATTGGCCCAACGGGTGTCGGTAAAACCGAAATCGCTCGTCGTCTGGCCCGTTTGGCCAACGCCCCTTTTATAAAGGTAGAAGCCACCAAATTTACCGAAGTCGGTTATGTGGGTAAAGAAGTCGAAACCATTATTCGTGACTTGGTCGATGTAGCCATTAAAATGACTCGCGAACAAGAAACCGAAAAAGTGCAAGTTCACGCCGAAGAAGCCGCGGAAGAGCGCATTCTTGATTGCCTATTGCCAAAACCAAAAAATGTTTATGGCGAAGATGAAGCAGCAGAAGATGGTCACACCCGTCAAGTGTTTCGCAAAAAGCTGCGTGAAGGCGACTTAGACGACAAAGAAATCGAAATCGATTTGGCTCAGCCACAAATTGGTGTTGAGATCATGGCGCCTCCGGGCATGGAAGAAATGACTTCGCAGTTGCAGGGCATGTTCCAAAATTTGTCAGGTGAGAAGCGTAAAAGTCGTAAAGTAAAGGTTAAAGAAGCGTTGAAACTGGCCGTTGAAGAAGAAGCCGCCAAACTGGTCAACCCTGAAGACATTAAAGACAAAGCGATTTACGCCGCCGAACAAAATGGCATTGTGTTTATCGACGAAATCGACAAAATCTGTAAGCGCGGCGATTCGAGCGGACCAGACGTTTCTCGTGAAGGCGTACAGCGTGACTTGTTACCTTTAGTTGAAGGCAGCACTATCACCACCAAGCACGGTATCGTTAAAACCGACCATATGTTGTTTATTGCCTCGGGTGCATTCCAAATGACCAAACCCTCAGATCTCATCCCTGAGTTGCAAGGTCGTTTGCCAATTAGGGTAGAACTCGAAGCCCTCACGGCGCAAGATTTCGAACGCATTTTGGTTGAACCTTATGCCTCATTAACTGAGCAATACATTGCCCTGATGGGCACTGAAGGCGTTAAAATTGAGTTTAGCGAGAACGGTATCAAACGTATCGCTAATGCCGCATGGCGGGTTAATGAAAAAACCGAGAATATCGGTGCTCGTCGTTTGCATACAGTAATGGAAAAACTCATTGAAGAAATTTCATACAGTGCCTCTGAAATGTCAGGTGAAACAGTCGAGATAAACACCGACTACGTCAACTCACATCTTGAGTCGTTGGTTGATAACGAAGACTTGAGCCGCTTTATTTTGTAAAGTGCGCTTAGCGCTTCGAATTGAAAAGGCCGGTTATTCCGGCCTTTTTTAACCTCTGTCATAAAAACCCCTCAACCCCTTTTAAAGTGTGAATCATGATATGTCTATTACCATAAAAGCCATCAAATACCACAAACAACAGCGTCAATTAGAAGTGGTTTTTGAGCATGACGAGCAGGCCAGTTTCAGCGCCGAATTTTTGCGGACTCACTCACCCAGCGCTGAGGTTACCGGACATTCACCTGAACAAGCCGTATTGGTCACCAATAAAAAAGACGTAACGATTAGCAAAATAGAACCCGTTGGCAATTACGCCATCAGAATCACTTTTGACGATGGGCACAACACCGGCCTATTTAGTTGGACCTACCTAGAGCACCTACGCCAAAACCAACCTAGATTATGGCAAGATTACTTAGACCGTCTTAAAGCTGCCAAAGCCCACAGAGACGAGCTTATCCCTATACGTCTGGGATAATTGCAAAACCTTGAAAAAAAGGTTTTACTTGAGAACGTCCAACAGCGAGTTATACTGGCGTATAAACCTTCATAATCAATACCTAACCACTAAAAAAGGCGACTTCAATGGAATACAATACTTCTGAACTGTGTGATATTTATACCAATCAGGTCGATGTCGTCGAGCCGATATTCGTCAATTATGGTGGTCGCAGTTCCTTCGGTGGCATGGTCAGCACCGTTAAGTGTTTTGAAGACAATCAACTCATACATGAGCAACTGTTGACCGATGGCACTGGCAAGGTTTTATTGATAGACGGTGGCGGCTCAATTCGCCGAGCACTGATTGACGCCCGCCTGATTCAGATAGCCGTTGAGCAAAATTGGGAAGGTATCGTCTGTTTTGGCGCTATCAGAGATGTAGACAACATAGAAGACGCCGATATTGGTGTTCAGGCACTTGCCTCTATTCCGGTCGGCAGTGATGATTTGGGACATGGCGAAATTGAGGTGCCAGTCAACTTTGGCGGCGTAACCTTTTTACCTGAAGATCACCTGTATGCCGATAATACCGGAATTATTCTTTCTCCTGATCCACTGGATATCGAATAGAAGTCATTACAAGTAAAGAGCCCGAAGAGTGATTTAAGAAATATAAGGCAAGGGATTAAAAGGAATAAAAGGATTAGTAAAACATAACACCATCCGCTACGGGCAGCTGCAAACTGCCCATATCAGTTCACATCAGCTTAGTCGTCGTACTCGCTACGCAAGTAGTTGGTCAAATTCCAAACATCAGCTCTTGAGAGTTTTTTTGCACCAGGCATTCCATGTCTGCGCGATTTAATTTTCCAAAAAATCGCACCATCGGTTTGATTCCATATTTCTGGAGAATTCAGGTCCGGTGCATTTTCGCCATTCGGCGCAAAACCGTCAGGTCCATGACACTCATCACAAGCGTTAAAAACATAGACTATGCGACCACGTCGCACCGACCTTTCGGTAGCTGGAATAGGATTGGTTTTATTGGCTTTTTTGGGTGATACATGCCAAGTTTTTTGGTTACCTTGCGCTGCAACATCAGGCGCAAAAGTTGTTGTTACCAGGGTGGAAGCAAATACTAGCGAAGCTGTTGCTACGGTCGCTCGTAATTTCATATTGTTCTCCTGTGAGGGGGTTTTATTTCATGTTTTGGTTAGGGGGGTTCAAATTCAGTATAGGTGACCTTCGCTTATTTGTTAACAATTTTATTGCTTTATTATCCAGTTTTGCAACAAACCCTTTAAATCAACGGCCATAGATGTGTCAATTGTGACTAGTTGGTTACAAAAAACACAGCTAACAGCCAAAATTCAACCCTTCATCGCCCGCCAATAACGATTTCTTTGGCTTTATTCACACCAAACTGATAAGCCAATTCGGCTGGATGCTCTACATCCCACAGCACAAAATCAGCTCTGTTTCCTGCTTTTAAAATGCCTCGGTCTTCTAAACCCAATGCTTTTGCTGCGTTTCGAGTAACACCTGCCAGTGCCTGCTCTGGTGGCATTCTAAATAACGTACAGGCCATGTTTAACATCAACAAAATTGAACACAATGGAGACGAACCGGGGTTAGTATCGGTTGCAATTGCAATAGGTACCTGATGCTTATTCAACAGTTCAATGGGTGGCAATTGGGTTTCGCGTAAAAAGTAAAACGCACCGGGCAATAATACCGCCACGGTACCGGCTTCTTTCATCGCCTTTACACCGGCTTCATCAACATATTCCAAGTGATCTGATGACAAACCTTTATACTGGGCACACAACTCACTACCACCAAGGTTTGACAACTGTTCTGCATGTAATTTAACGGGTAAACCCAACTCTACAGCCTTATCGAAAACACGTTTGGTCTGCTCTAGAGAAAAGCCGATACCTTCACAAAAAGCATCAACGGCATCGGCCAAACCTTGCTCGTGTACGGTTGGTAGCATTTCATTGCACACCAAATCGATGTAACCATCGGCGTTGTCTTTAAATTCAGGTGGTAGTGCATGAGCACCCAAAAACGTGGTTTTTACTGTAGCAGGATGATGCTCGCCAAGCAGGCGGGCGACTTTGAGCATTTTGACTTCGGTTTTGGTATCCAAACCATAACCCGATTTGATTTCGACCGTAGTCACCCCTTCCGCCATTAAGGCATTTAGCCGGTCTTTGGCAGCAACAAATAGGGTTTCTTCATCGGCTTTTCGGGTTTCATTTACGGTAGACACAATGCCACCGCCCTGACGCGAAATCTCTTCGTAAGACACGCCCTGTAGTCGTTTTTCAAATTCTTGAGCACGACTACCACCAAAAACCAAATGTGTATGACAATCGATTAACCCCGGTGTTACCCAAGCACCATTGCCCTTGACTACCGGCGTTGCCAGTATGTCAAACGCTGGTAATTCTTTACGTGGGCCAACCCAGCTTATCACACCATCAGTAACCGCAATGGCACCGTCTCTAATTGCACCGTACGCTTCTTGCTCTGTGCCAGAGGAGGCGTTATCCATGGTAGCGATATTAATATCAAGCCAAACTTGTGTGTACTGATTCATGATCTACTATTCTTTAGTGCCAAGGGAATAACAAAAATAATAACACTTAGGGTTGTATATACAAGTTTTTTGTGGCATTTTTTAGAATTCCAG
>CALKGI010000219.1 GCA_938085045.1 uncultured Alteromonadaceae bacterium | reverse complement strand
TCATTCGATTGCACCTGTTTCATTCTCGCTCCCCGGGGGTTTGGCCTGCCAAATCGTACCGCTAGATTCGTTCAAAATACTGAAATGCGGACATTTCTCTTTTGTTTCCAATAAGTTACAGTATTATCAGCATCCCAGCCCTTTAATCATAGTCGTAGGCCCAAGGCGATGGCAAATCTTGAGACTGTAAAAACGCATTTCTAAGGCCAGTAAAATAACGTTTTATCGATTTGGTAGTCTTCAAGCATTTTTTGCACCGAACTTTGCCTAACAAAACCGCGCCAACTCGCCAGTTCGACATTATCGAGCGCATAGCGACAAACCATCTGTAATGTAATATCACCTTTGTTGTTCAGTTGGTCGCAAATTTGCGTTGCCATGGTCACATTCGGATTTAAAATTCGGCTGCTATTAAACGCAGCGCTTTTAACACCAAAGTGAGTGCAAGCTAACAAGAAATAAGCGTCTGGGGGCGAAAGTTGACAAAAGCGGGCTATTTTTGCAGTCACGTCATCATTACAAGAAATGGCCATAGGTAATCCATGGCATTCTATGTCGGTGATGTTTTTTAAATCTCTGCCAAGCGCCAACAAACGATTTTTGTAAACACCTGACGAAATAGTGAGCCGAGTGCCAAAAATAGATATGTGCCCGTCATCAGGCACTTGCTGGGTAATAAGACTCACCCCTGCATCAATAATGCCCTCAATTGGGGTTATCTGCTTTTTGGCAAAAGCGGTATGCTCAATCAAAATAGACAAGGTATTGCAAGCAACCAAAATAAGGTCAGGCGAACAGTACTGTTCAATGCCATGCAAAACCCGGTCAAACATTTTAATTTGTTCAGCGCGATTTTTGAGGTAGTTATAACCCAATTCGTGGCTATACGAGGCATTTACATAATAAATATCGGCTTTTTTGTGTGTTTCACTTAGCTGCCTGACCATTTCGTCGCACACCGATAACCCACCAAGCCCTGAGTCTGTGATACAAATTTTCATGTTTTGGTTGGATCCATTGTCAATTGCTCGGTATTAAAGATGGTTTTAGTGAGCCTACCATAGACACTCATTAGCTACACCGGTGATTTCTACAATGGACTTAATTTTGCGAAGGTAGATGTCAATTTAAGCCCGACCAGAACTCGCCAACAAAACCCTAAAAGTAACAAACAAGCCGCCTGTAAACCGGTCAAATACCTTCAAAAATTTCGGGTTTGTAAGTCGCGCGTTGATTTTTTTGCCAAGATACAATAAATAGGCGGCACCTAGGTATTTGGTTATCGAAAACGCCAACTCTGACGCCGTTAGCATTGCCCCTAACCCCATTGCTGACAGTGTCATGAGTACCGTCGACCCCATCAATTTGCCAACAATTGTGTTGTTGGTATTTACCTCAACCCCGACAGTGACATTCAATTCCCTTTGATAATCAAAGCTTTTTCAGCGACGCCATTTTTAAGAGAGCTAGTTCTATATATCAATGAATTAACGGCAGGTGTAGCGATAGAAAAAGATGAAATAACCAAATTACTAGCGGTGCTAATCGACCAAATCAGCCGTTCAAGCCACTATGAAATGACACTGTTGTTGCCCAATGATCGACGATTAATGTTGATTTTTGAGGCGCTGATGGCCAATCCACAACTCAACACCAATTTGGCAGGTTGGGGCATCTGAGCGCACATTATCTAGACTTTTCACCAAGCAATTTGGTCTGTCTTATCCGCTTTGGCGTAAAAAACTAGTCAATCACACCCTCGGCCCGCAGTGAATCTAACTGCACATCGTCTAACGCCAGCAAATCTTGCAGAATTTCGTCGTTATGACTGCCAACCTCGCCGCCTGCCCAGTCAGTGCGACCGGGGGTGTCGCAAAGCTTAGGTAATATGGCTGGTATCTTCAGCGGTTTGCCGTCTATTTCGACTTCTTCGAACAAACCGCGCTCATTAAAATGCGGGTCGTTCACCATATCTTTAACGTTGTATATAGGGCCGCAAGGTACTCGTACTTCTTCTAAAATCTGTAACACCTGCTCAGAATCTAGCGACAAACACCAGTCGGCCAAGGCTTTGTCTATTTGCGCTTCGCACTGGACTCGTCCAGCATTGTTTGCCATACGCGGATCACTCGCCATTTCGGGGTGGCCCGCAGCCACCATCAAACGTGCAAAAATAGAATCACCGTTACCGCCAATCACCACATATTTGTCATTTTTACAGCGAAAGGTATTGGTGGGCACAATGCCGGTGATAGTGGTGCCCGAGGGTTCGCGTACTACACTGGCACCATCATATTCTGGCACTACGCCTTCCATCAGGTTAAACATGGCTTCATATAAAGCAACATCAACCACTTGCCCTTCGCCGTTTTCGCCCTCTTTTTGACGCTCGAATAATGCCAACACTATGCCCAGAACAGCGTGAATGCCTGCGATGGTATCGCCAATGCTGAGGTTGGGCCTAACGGGTGCTTGGTCGGCAAAACCGTTGACGTATCGAAAGCCACTAATGCCTTCGCAAACTGACGCAAAACCCGGTTTTGCGGCATATGGGCCATCTTGGCCATACCCCGAGATTCGTGCGTAAACCAATCTGGGGTTGGTCTTCTTTACGTCTTTTGGCCCTAACCCCCACTTTTCCATCACGCCTGGTCGAAAATTTTCAACCACCACATCGGCACTATCAATCAGTTGGCGGGCAAGCTCGCAACCTTTGGGCTGACGCAAATCGAGTGTTACGCTCTTTTTGTTACGCCCCAAACTGCGCCACCAAAAAGACGTACCGCTCTCATCAAGCGCACGCCAACCACGTAGCGGATCACCCTTGCCCGGTGGTTCAATCTTAATGACCTCAGCACCAAAATAGGCCAACATAGAGCCACAAAAAGGCCCCGCCACCAATTGACCAATCTCAATCACTCTAATGCCATCCAACGGACGCTTGCGCTTTGCTTGTGTCACAATTCAAACCTTAAAAATAGGATTAACCTCTGTTGGAGCGTGATTGTACAAGAAAGTATTAGGTTTGTTTAATGCTAAAACAGCGGCTGACCAGCAAGCGCCTGATAAAACAGTCCACCACAGGCCAACACCAAAACAATCGAGGTTATACCAACCAATTTGCGCGGCGAAAAGCTTGTTGGATAACGACTTTGCACTTTGTCGGCCACCAACCCCAACACAGGCAATATCTGCATTATATGGGTTGCCAAAAAATGGGCTAAACGTAAATCGCCCCTGTCAGATGCCCAGCCAACAACAGCCATATTTTTTGCGCCTTCAACGGCATCACCGACCAGTGGCGAGGGCTGATTTGACATATATCCGGCAAATCCCAGCGTCAGTACAGAGCCCACTGTTAAGCCAATGATTGAACCCAGCCTCAAACCAGACCCATTCTTATCGCCATGTCGCCAAACCATTATACCAAGCACAAACGATGCTAAAACCAAGGTAAACGCCCCCAAACCCATCAGTTGGTACATAGAAGCACTAAACTCTGATTCGAAGTTATAATGCGAACGCGAACCTCTAGCGGCCTGCAAGGTAATGTAAATTTGCTCAAATAACATTGACACAATTGCCGCATAAGCCAATATTCGCAGCCCCCAACCGTTACGTTTGTTGGTGCTCAGTTGCTGGGCCACAAAAGCCAAGGTGAAAAAATGCAGCGCCAACGCTAAGCTGAATTTAATGGGTTTGGCTAAAATCCAGTTACCTCCCATCTGACGCACATCGAAATAACTGGCCGGTAACAATATCACCATTATCGCCAGCATAAACAAACCGCCCATAAACCACACTCGGGTGACGCTGTCGTTTGCCAATGAAAAAGGTAGGGCCGCGATTTGATTTGTTCTGTTCGATTTTAAGTTAAACATGCTCTACATCTCCTTGTGTTGTTGGTAAAGAAAATCCTGCTTTCATTACCAAAAACAACACTAGCCCAACTGGACCAAACATAAATGTTGCCAACAGTATTGGTGCTTGAATTAACCTCGACACACCAATTTTGTCGGCCTGCTTGGCTATCCATGCACCAATAAACAAATCAAATGCCAAATAGTGCACCCAACCTGCCAGTAACATATGGTCGTTTGCTAGCAGCGCACGAACAGACGCTAAAGAGTCATAACCGCCTTCAGTTGAAAAAAAATGCACTAGCACCAACGCACTATACAAAAGACCTATACCCAGCGGAACAACATACTGAGCAATGAAAAATAGCGGTTTAATACCTCGTGGCAAAAATATCAGAATAACCCAACCCAACGTCGCTGCCTGCCCTGCCCAGTCAAATAACTGCGCAGGCGACATACCCGCATTCAAAGACTCGTTTACCATCATTTGCTTCACACTTATTCAGATTAAGATTGAAGCTATTTCAACAGGTTACGGGGGTTAATACGTCCCATTCGGTCGAGGTGGACGTTCAATTCGGGCGAGTTGGACTTACTTAAACCAAGCCCTTACGATATTGCGTAGGCGTCGTACCAGTGAGTTGTTTAAACACCGCATTAAAAGTGCTTTTTGAGGCAAACCCGGCGGCCATGGCAAGGTCGAGGACTTTCTCATTGCTGTCGGCTTTCATCTTTTGGCAAATATCGTTAATCCGATATTCGTTAACAAACTGATAGAAGTTTTTACCCTCTTGCTGGTTTAATACCTCAGACAAATGATGGGTGCTCACACCAACCGCTTCGGCCAGTCGGGTTAGGGTTAATTGATTGTCTCGAAACGCTTCATGCACCCGCATGTGCTCTTGTACTGCACGCAAAAGGCTTGACCTAATATCGCTATCTAATGCGCCATCTGATTTGTTTGAACTATTTATTTGAGACTGGCTTTGCCCCTGCGATTGCATTTGAGGCTCAGCCTCAACCAATTGTGCGATTTTAAATAAACTCGGATCACGCCACTGCGCCAAAGAAATGCTATAAATAAACACCACAATCAACACATCGCCCATAACCAGCAATGCCTTAATTTGGCCACCGTCACCCACCGCTTTTAACAACCAAATGGCTAAATCAAGCAATAAAATACTCCACAACCAAGCGAATATTTGAGGGTTGAAGTTCGACAAAGTAGTGCGGGCTTGACGTTGATATCGCCAAATAAGCCAAGCACTTAAAGCCACGTAAATAAACGCCTGACCATAAACGATTCCATCGGTAAACTGCCTATGCCAACCCATCGGTTGTGATAAAGAAGCCGCAATAATTTGCAGCTTTTGTGCACCAGAGGCAAATAAAATTTCATAATTGAGCACCACGCAAATCAACCAAGGCGAAAAATGCAATAAATCGCTCGGTTTAAAGGGTCGCTCATTTATGGCATTGCGGCAATACAAATACAAAAACGAACCGTAAAGCGCTGGTAAAAGAAAGTGCCAACCAATTAAAACTGAAAAGCCATTAGGCGGGCCATCCAGTGGAATAAAAACCCCTAAGAAATTTAACGCCAAACACAAACACCACAAACCCAACACCCGATTGGCATTGCTATTTTGTTTTGATGCCAACAGCAACACAGCCAATAACAGCCCTTGAAAGGCGCCAATGGCGAATAGGTTTTGATGTAAAACGGGCATAAATCCTTCGTTTATTTTGACAGGTTAAAAACGGATAATAACCGACATGCCACACCAATAACACCCATAAATATTGCCCCCATTATGATTAACAAAGCAGGTTCTTGGCTTGTAGTAAGCTGAGTTTTTGGCCGCTCACCTATCAATGCCAACCGTTTTTCATTTAATTACCCCGCAAAAACAGCAATTAAGGCATACTCTTAGTTATCGAATATCACAGGACATAATCCATGTTATCAGTTAATCAGCTGAGCAAAAGCTATGGCGACCAGCAAGCGTTGCAAGATGTCAGTTTTGAATTGGCCGCCGGCGAAAGAGTGGCCCTGCTAGGTGCCAACGGTTCAGGTAAAACAACCACCATCAACTCAATTTGTCGATTACTAGAATGGCAGCAAGGCAATATTTTATTCGAACAACAAGACATTACCAAAAGCACCGATTATATGCGTCACATCGGCGCCGTACTGGGTGGCTGTAGAAATGTTAATTGGCGCTTAACCGCCAGTCAAAATGCCGAATACTTTGCTAGGCTTCACGGCACCAGCAAAAAACAAGCATTCAAAACCATCACACGGCTCGAAGAGCAATTGGGATTGGCGCAATACGCCAAAAAAGAAGTCGGAAAACTGTCGACCGGCAATAAACAAAAGGCCGCTTTATTAAGTGCGCTGGCCCATCAACCCAAATTGCTGCTACTAGATGAACCCACCTTGGGTTTAGACATTCAAACCGTCGACGAATTACAAAAAATCATCATCGAACAATCTAATGAGCTTAATCAGGCCTTTTTAATCACCTCTCATGATATGGCTTTTATTGAAAAAATTTGTACTCGTGTGATTGTGCTAAACAAAGGAAAGGTCATCTATTCGGGGGATATTAAGGCGCTAAAAGAGCAGTTATATCATTTTGAGATGCGTCTAAAGCTTACGCCGCCCGACAATACCCAAATCGAAGGCCACCTAAAAGAACTATGGCCTAACCATTCTCACCTGAGCAGTGAAGACGAGCAGATAATCGTGCATTACGACTCACCCGAGCAGGCATTTGCCACTATAAACTGGCTGGCACAACAAGCCATCGTTCCACTCGATTTAACCATTAACCCATTGTCGGTTGAAACCGCCTATCAAACCCTGTTGGATCAGGAGGTAAACGCATGAGTTTTTCAGCATTGATCGCCAACGAAACCAAACTTCAAGTGTACGAAATGAAACAATACTGGTTTGAAACCGTCTCATCACTTGTGATGATGTGCGCCGTTTTTGCCGGTTTATTTTACGGCGTAAAATCATTCACTACCCCGGGCGATGGAGCAACCTCATTAGATGGATTGGTTTTTGGCTTTTTATTATGGATTTTTGCTTTAAGCGCCTATTCCAGCATCACTAAGTCTTTGGTAGAAGATAACCAAAAAGGTTTTCTCGAACAGCTCTTTTTGTGCCCAAATGGTTTTACTCAGTTAATGTTGGCCCGCTCGTTGGTCGAAATGATGTGGAGTGTGGTGTTTGTCACCTTGATTGCTTATATCACCATGTTTGTGACAAATAACTGGATAGATTTGAACTTCTTCTATTTTTATCTATTGATGTTTATCTCGTCATTGTCGCTCGTGGGTTTGGGTTTTATCGTCAGTGGACTGGCGTTAAATTTCAAAAAGGTTGGTACTATTGCCGCGCTGTTTAATATTGCTTTTATGGGGTTAGTTGCAATCGACGCATTGCCGCTGAACATATTCTCGCTACTGCCTTTTACAGCAGGTGCGTCATTGTCTAGAGACATTCTTTTGCAAAACGAGCCTTTGAATATGTTCCATTTAGCCATAGTCGTAACCAACTCAGTGGTTTATTTAGTGGTGGGTATATTTGTGTTCAAACACTTAGTAAAACGCGCTAAAAGACTGAATTTACTTGGTCAATATTAATATTTTAACCTGACAAGGAAGTCACAATAACCGCAATGGCGCTGATACTACACAGAGTCAATATCGCTGGGCGCATAACAGTGGGTTTAAGGTATCGTTTGAGCTTAAACCCAGCCCCCACACCTAACATAGTGGCAGGAATAAACATTGCAGCGTACAACCAACTATTGATAGTAACAAAACCCACCATACCCATGCCAATAACCGACATAATACCGCCAACAAAAAAGTAAGCCGATAGGTTGGCCCGCACCACATCGCCCGGTTGATGTTGATATAACAAAGCAATAGGCGGACCGCCAATACCCGAGGTGGTTCCCGATATACCTGAGAAAAAACCAGCAATAAAGTGGTTGTGTTTAGTTGGCCGCGCCGACAGTTTAAACAAGCTCAAAACAACAGCCAGCAACACGCTGGTGGCAATAAAAATTTTCAAACCCAACTCACCAAAATACGACATTAACACCATCGCCACCAAAGTACCGGGTAACCTGCCTATCAGCGCCATATTGACCAGCGGCCATTGAATATTCGCGCGATTAAACCACACAGCAAACACCAATTGAATTATCGAGATCATTAATATTGGTGCTGGCACCATGGCGGGTTCTATCAACAGTAAAATGGGCACGCAAATAAGCCCCAGTCCAAACCCTATAGCGGTTTGTACGGCAGAAGCACAAAAGACAGTAAAACAAGCGAAAAGTAAAAGGCCGGTGGGCAAATCAAACATGGATAAACCAGTAATGTCACAAGGCCGCCACTATAAAACACATGCAGCAAACTGTAAATGCCCAAACTCGCAAGCAAACAAAAGCATTTCGCCCGTAAGGTTGGGGTTACACCTTTACAACATTTTCTGTAATATAACCCATAACAAACGTGTCCCCTAAAAACTTAGGTTAACGAGAATATTCACTGATGAAGAGCTTAATAGATGAATAACAATGCCGACATTGATGTTTCAAATGCCCAAATTTTAGTGGTAGACGATACGCCCCACAACCTCGACCTTTTATATGCCATTCTTAATTGCAAAGGTTACAAAATCGCCGCGGCCCCCAGTGGCGAAATCGCTTTGAGCATTGCGCCCAGCTTAAAACCTGACTTGATTTTGATGGATGTTATGATGCCCAAACTCGATGGGTTTGAAACTTGCCGTTTGTTCAAAGCAGACCCAAACCTGCAAGATATTCCGATCATTTTTATCACGGCCAAAACCAGCCTTGATGATATTGTTGCCGGTTTTGATGCAGGCGGTGTCGATTACATCAGCAAACCCATAAAAGCCAGAGAAGTGCATGCCCGAGTGCACACCCATTTACACTCTCGGGCTTTGATGAAACAACAAGTCGTACTTAACGACAGATTAAAAGACCTAGAGACTCGCAGCCGCTGTATCATCAATGAAGTAACCGATGCTGTAGTAACAGTTCGTCCACCAGGCATAATAGAGTCAGCCAACCCAGCTGCATTGTCTTTGTTTGGTTATACCAGTGATGAGATGTTAGGCAAACCCTTTGTCGAATTGCTGGCACAAAAACACCATGACAACTACTGTGGGCACTTTATTCAAGAACAATTACAAGCGCCACCAATCAGCGAAAACGCCATAGAAGTGACCGGGAAAAAACACGATGGCTCTACCTTGCCGGTGGATTTAACCATTAAACAGTTAGACCTCAACTATCCACTATACCTGTGTTTTATTCATGATTTATCCATCCATAAAAACATACTCAATGAACTGACCCGACTGTCAAACCTCGATGGACTGACCAACATCGCCAATCGCCGCCGCTTTGATGAAGAATACGAACAAGGTTGGCATGAAGCGCAGCGCAAACAACTGCCGTTGTCTTTAATCATGGTAGACATCGATTACTTCAAACAATTTAACGATGCCTATGGCCATCAAGTGGGTGATGAATGCCTGCAAAAAGTGGCCAAGGCACTCGAAAAGTCAGTGATCAGAAACGCCGATTTGGTTGCTCGTTTTGGCGGAGAAGAGTTTGTACTAATACTGCCCAACACCGACTCAAAAGGGGCCATTACCATAGCCCAAACCATTCTCGATAACGTTAAACAACTCGATATTGAACATCGTTTGTCTGGCGTGGCTCAGGTTTTAACCACCAGCCTTGGTATTGCGACCCTCACGCCAGTTAAAAATGACGTACTGTCGACCTTGATTACTCAGGCCGATCAGGCGTTATATCAGGCCAAAGAGACGGGTCGTGATCGTTGGGTTTTATTTAAAGAAACTTAAAACGCTTCTTTTTCACCACGGTGCCTTTTCGAGCGTAGCGCCTAATTAAACAGGTGTTTTTTAACGATTTTTTGCAAGGTTTTGTCTGTGGTTATCAAAGCCAACCCTCGGTTAAAATCAGCCACTTTTTGTTGATAACCCGCCACCGATTTTGAAAACATCGTATGCACTGCACGTAGCATTAATGCGGGCTCCAGTGGCTCAATATCATCAACATTGGCCACCATAGTATTTAACAGTAAATGGCGGGCAACAAACTTGTCTATCACCACTAAATCAACATGATTGGCAATTAATTTTTTCACGTTGGCAAGGTTTGAGTTAGCGAAGTCTTTGGTTAAATAATCTGCATTATCAAAAGCTTGTGAATTGGCATAACCTCGTACCACACCAATTTTCCACGGCTTCAAGTCAGTCAGATTCGACCAACTTATCGGCTTGTCAACTCGCTTAAAAAACACCACCGCCGATTGCAAATACGCCGTCGAAAAAGCGAGCTTATCTTGCCTATCGTCGGTTTTATAAGCTGACACCGCACCATCATAACGGCCAAACTCCAACTCTTTGAGTACCCGTGCCCATGGCATATAGGTTAATTCAACCCGGTAACCCACCCGCTTAAATGCCGTTGTGACTATTTCGGTGGCCAGCCCATTATTGGGCAAATTTTGCCCTTCGTAGGGTCGCCAATCAATGCCTGTCAACCGAACCACTTTTAGCGCGTCTTTTGGCAGCTGTTGATGAGCAGCAAAGGCCGGAGCCACTGTTATCAATGCTAAACACCACAATAAAAAACCTTGGGTGAGATATTTAAGATATTGAAGCTTTGCCTTAAAACCAACCATCATAAAATCAATCACCTATCACCATTACCTATCACAATAATCCACATCAATGTAAAGACAAGTTTAACCAAACGCTGTTCATAGGGCCAAACTTTGATGACTAAACTATACTGTATTTCATCGTTAAGTCTGTCGGCCTATTCATGAAAACAAAGCGCAACAGCCTGTCATTCAAACAAGCGTTCAATACCGTGGTCGCTGCTTTTATTATTGGCATTGTCGCGGCTTTAGTTCAGTTGTATATTCAATTCAAAGAAGACCAAATCGCTTTTGACCAAACGTTTTCTCAAGTCATCAATATCTCTAAGCAACCGGCCATGCAGGCAGTCTACAACTTTGACGACGAAACGGCCAATCTGGCCATCATCGGCATGTTTGAATTCACCCCCATATATAAGGTGCAAATTAGCGAAAGTTTTGGTACAACTTTGGCCGAGCAAACCCGCCCGCCGACCACAGGCTCGCTTGACTGGCTGGCCAAAGCCTTGCTTGACGAATCTAAAAGCCACTCAGTTGAACTCGTACGTCAATATAACAACAAGCGCCAAATTGTTGGCAAAATGGACGTTTGGGTGTCCAATTATGCATTAGCCGAACAGCTCTACCGACAATCACTGCGAATATTTTTATCTACATCTATACAAACCATCTTGCTTGCATTGGTGTTACTGATGCTGTTTTACCGCAATATCACTCAACCACTACTGAGTATCGTGAAAAAATTAACCCAAGTCGACATTCAGCAACCCGGAGATAGCCAGTTACTCATACCCAAAGGGCACCAAGACGACGAGTTAGGCATGCTGGTGCGCTCGGCCAATAAAATGATCAATACCCTCAAACAAGATATTGCCAAGTTAGCCGACTATGCGCAAAAAACCAAAGAAATCAACGGCGCATTGAATAACGAAGTCGAAGAACGGCTACTTGTAGAAAAAGCATTACACCTAGCCAATGAATCATTAGAAGAGAGCGTTGTAAAACGTACCAGTGAACTGACACAAGAAATTTCAGTGCGCAAACAAGCCGAAATAGAACTCAAAAAGGCCCGTATAGCAGCCGATAGGGCCAACAGTGCCAAAAGTACATTTTTGGCCAATATGTCTCACGAAATCCGCACGCCATTGAATGCCATTCTTGGCTTTTCAGAAATAATGTCTAACAACAAGAGTTTGCCTGAAGATACTCAAGCAATCATTCGAACCATTGAGCGCTCGGGCCATCATCTGCTTGATTTGATCAACGACATTCTTGATTTATCGAAAATTGAAGCGGGTGTAATGACGCTCAAACAACAGCATTTCGATTTGCCCGAATTATTGCAAGAAATAACCGATATTTTTGCTTGGCATTGCAGTGAAAAAGACATCCATTGGCAACTCGAATGTTCGCTTGATGCCAACAGTTTCCCCAAAGATAGCGGGGGCCGAGTGTATGGCGATCAGCGTAAAATTCGTCAGGTGTTGCTGAACCTGGCCGGTAATGCGGTTAAATTTACCGACAATGGCAGCACTGTCACCCTAGCCCTGACAAGCACAGGCGAACAGAACTACCTCTTCAGCGTCACCGATTGTGGCCCGGGAGTGCCCATTGACGACCAACAGCATATTCTTCAACCCTTTCATCAAACACAAGCGGGAGAAGAAAAAGGCGGCACAGGCCTAGGATTGTCGATTTGCATCCGTTTGTTGGCACTCATGCAAAGTCAACTGACGATAAATTCGACCGAAGGAGAAGGTTGCACGTTTTCATTTGAATTGATGTTACCCTTTGAATCGCTATGTGAATCACAAACCCAGCAGCCAGCCCAACAGGCTCTTTCGTGCATACAACCAACAAAGCAAAATCAGCTGATCGCACCTTTTATAGCTCAAAACACAACTTCTATTAATGATTATGCCGATATCACCATTCCATCCCAGCTTAGTGAACAGCTGCTCAGTGCAGCGAAGCTCTATCAACTATCACAAATAAAACCGCTGTTGAACCAACTTGAGCAATTGGGTAGCGAGCACCTTGAGCTGTCTAAACACCTAGAGAAACTCGTGTCTGCTTATAAAATGGACGCCGTTGGCGAAATAATTGGTCAATTGACGACCACTGAATAACACCTTTGCGCCGATTCAAAATCAAAAATCAGAATAAACGATCATTTTAACCTCATAAGATCAATTCCACTAAGTTTCTATCTATCTGATTTATATACCGAAATAAATCCATTGGCACTTTTTATCAATTTTATTCCCACTTTTTTCTCATTTTTTGTTGAATTTTAAATCACTTTAATTATACTGGTTATATTACCAGTGTGTTTACATACAGTTTATTTACACAATTATTTTCATGCCATGTAAGTAACACGCTTTTATAAGATTGCTCAGCAGAATTGGGCTTAATGCAAAGGGTGAAGACTATGGACTTAAACAGTGGTTTTAAAGTAATCGACAAATTAGCCAGAACTCATGGCGTTTCGTGTGATGGTATCGACAACCCGTTTCAAATGGCCGTTGAAATTCCCGACAACACTAAGCTAAGCGAATTGCGCCATTATATACAACCGTTTGGCTTGCGAACTTTTCCTCATGCTATTTGGTTGGCGTTACAGGCTCACGCACCCAAAGGTGTTGGCCTGTCGGTTCACCGATTTAGTTTGCCGCATTTGGGCAGAGTATTTTGCTGGGTATTGGTTAATGCGCAGGGCAAAGTCGTTGAAAAAGCCATCCCGATGAACAAACCTAAATATGCCCAAGCCGCCAGAGTCTTAATCGAATCGTTAATGGTTGATGTGACGTACCACTAGCCATATTGCTCACATTCATTTGAACATTGGCATAAAGCGCAGTATGCAGGTAAAATCCGCCCTTTGAAAAGAACAGAGCCTTTTTACATTATGAGCACCATCAGCACAGATCAGCGAAAAATTGAATTGTTAGCCCCCGGCGGAGATGTAGAGGCGATAAAAGCCGCCATAGTGGCGGGTGCCAATGCCGTTTATTGCGGGTTAGACCACTTTAACGCCCGCAACCGTGCTGCCAATCTTTCATATGATCAACTGTGTGGCGTGGTACGACTGGCACACCAACATCAATGCGAAATATTCTTGACCTTAAACGTGGTGATCTTAGAACAAGAATTAGGTGAGCTGTTTAAACTGTTTAACAAATTGGTTAACAGCAAAATAGACGGCATTATTGTGCAAGATTTGGGTGTATTTGATTTGGTCGAAAAATACTTCCCAACACTCGATATTCACGCATCAACCCAGCTGACGACTCACAACGAGGGTCAAATAAAATTTCTCAGTGAAGTTGGCGCATCAAGGGTTAACCTGTCACGCGAATTGAATCTTGAAGAGATAAGAACACTGACTGCGCTGGCGCATGAGCGCGATGTATTAACCGAGGTATTCGTTCATGGCTCTTTGTGTATCGCCTTTTCTGGCCAATGTTATTCAAGCTCGGTAAGCGTGGGCAACTCAGGTAATCGAGGGCGGTGCTCACAGGCTTGTCGTGACGAATACGAGCCAACGGCGGCAGGCAAACGTTTTCCACTGAATTTAAAAGACAACTCAGCCTATTTTGATTTACCCGAGTTGGTTGACGCCAAAGTCGATTCATTAAAAATAGAAGGCCGCATTAAAGGCGGGCATTATGTTTATACCGTGGTAGACAGCTGGCGTAAGCAAATCAACAAATTTGTCGAGTCTGGCCAATTGCTTGACGATGATTCAAACCTGCACAAAGTATTTAACCGAGACTTCACCAACTCATTTTT
Organism: uncultured Alteromonadaceae bacterium; assembly: GCA_938085045.1. Taxonomy (GTDB): domain Bacteria; phylum Pseudomonadota; class Gammaproteobacteria; order Enterobacterales; family Alteromonadaceae; genus JABSOG01. Next base: position 8,220 of record CALKGI010000219.1, on the reverse strand, counting down.
AAAAGGTGATTTGACCAAGTCGATGTTTATCGACAATCCTCGCGACCACGCGGTGCATCATCACATAGAAAAAAGCAACGCAACATCGGCCGTACAAATTCAACAAGTCAGAAATGACCTTCACGCCGATAAAAATGATTTGGGCGTAGAGCTAAAAAGCAAAGTCGCTGATTTATCTATAGACAAACCGTTTTTAACCTTTGAATTTTCAGGTCAGGCCAATGAACCACTTACCGTGGTAGTTAAAAGAACACTTGAGGGTAACACGCAAACATTTGAAGCGACTACCGAGCAGTCATTAACCCTGTCTGATAAAGCCATTGTTGACTCCGCCATGCTTGAAAAACGTTTTAAAAGCTTTAACAACGCCGATTATCAAATTGAACAGTTTGACTTTAACAAACTTGGCGCGGGTTTAAGTTTGTCCTTCAAAAACTTAACCGCCCTTAAAAAACGCGTGGCTTATTTGCTCAATGATTCAACCGATGTCATCGCTCCAGTCGACTTACCAAAACTGACCAAACACGCAAAAATCAACGAAAAGCCAACTTTATCGATATTAATCAGCGACGAAAACGATTTACATTTGTGTGATTTAACCGATGCCGATGTTTACTTTAAATTACCCGAGAGCTTAAAAAAAGGCGACACCCGTTACATAAAACTGTTTTTAGACAATCCACGGCTTATCCCTTGGTTCCCTGCTGTATTGATTGGCAAAGATTACATTGAGTCGGTGAAAATATTAGAGCAGGTTAAACCCAAGCGCATTGTCACCAACAATACCGGCGTGGCTTACAGTGCATTCGAAATGGGCATTGAGTGGATTGCAGGACCTCTGTTAAACACCACCAATTCTTATGCCTTACGCACACTAAAAGAAAAGCTCAATTGTTCGGGTGCGTTTATCTCCAACGAGATCAACCGAATGCAAATTAGAAATATAGCCCGCCCTGAGGGTTTTAAACTGCTATACAGCATCTATCACCCCATTTTGATGATGACCAGTCGCCAGTGTTTTTTCCAGCAAACCGTGGGCTGCAAAAAACCATCGATTGAAGACGGCTGTATGCTCAAGTGCGAAAAAGCCACCACTATCACCAACATGAAAGGCATATCGTTTGCGGTAGACAAGCAAAAAGGTGGATATCCGAGCATTTACAATGACGAACAGTTTTTCAATCTTGATGCCATCAAAGACTTCTCTGCACTGTTCGACGAGTTCTTTATTGATTTGACCAATATTGGCACTGGTTCAAAAGCGCAGCAAGACAAAGCCCAGCTGCTTAAACATTTTGAAGGCGTTTTAGCGGGTGTTGACGATGCGAAGGTGCAGCTGAGTAATTTGATCACCGTGTCTACCAATGCCCAATATATTCAGGGTTTGTAGTAGCCGTGGGAAATGAAACATCGTTACCAGTGGTGTATTCGCTACAACATTGCCCGTACGCAATGCGGGCAAGAATGGGGTTGTTGCTGGCCAAACAACAGGTTTTATTGAGGGCTATTGTACTTAAAGATAAACCTGCTGAATTGCTGACAGCGTCACCCAAAGGCACAGTGCCGATTTTAATGGTTAATGCAGCCCAAACAGACAGCAACTTACTTATCGAAGAATCGTTAGAGATAATGCTATGGGCCTTGGCACAAAACGACCCCAATAACCTGCTATACAGCGAAGACCCTAACGCTTTGCCTGCCATGCTGGCGTTGAACCACACCAGTGATACTACGTTCAGAGATTGGTTAAAAAAATACAAATGTGCAGCGCGTTATCACGACGAGTGCGAAGTTGAATATCGCAAGCACTGCGAAACCTTTATAAATGATTTAGAACAACGTTTAACACGGCACACCTACCTGATGGGCGATACCTTGAGTTTCGCCGATTACGCCATTTTGCCGTTCATTCGGCAATTTGCCAAAGTCGACCGAAAATGGTACCTACAAGCCCCCTACCCCAAGCTGCAACTGTGGCTTAACAATCATCTACAATCGCCTTTGTTCAGCAAAACCATGGCCAAATATCCTTTGTGGCTTGAAAATCGTGAAGATTGCTTGTTTGGTGCCAAATAAGGCTGGATGTAAATAGCAACACCCGGTAGTCTACAGCGCATATATCACTCCTTTCGGTTTTTCTCTTGTCTGACAACAAACGCGCATTAGGCTTTTGGACTGCAACGTCTCTGGTCACGGGCAACATGATTGGCAGCGGCATTTTCTTGCTGCCCGCTTCTTTGGCCTTATTTGGTGGTATCAGTTTGTGGGGCTGGATAATATCGGCTTGTGGATCGCTTGCGTTGGCGTTTGTTTTTGCCAACTTGGCTCGCAGCATTAAAGGTTCTGGCGGACCTTATGTTTATATTCACAAAGGTTTTGGTGATATGCCCGGCTTTTTGATGGCTTGGGGTTACTGGCTTTCAATCATCGCCGCAAACGCCGCTATAGCGATTGCGCTGGTTAGTTATTTATCGGTTTTTATTCCGCAACTCAAAGAACAAGGGATAGTCACCGCTTTGGTTACCCTCGGTTTTATTTGGGCTTTGGCGGCGGTTAATATCAGGGGCATTAAACAGGCTGGGCAAGTTCAATTAACCACGACCTTGCTGAAAATAATACCTTTACTTGCTATTGCTGTGGCCGGATTATTTTATCTTGAACCCACCCACTTCGAACCTTGGAACCTCAGTGAACAGAGCAGTTTTTCAGCCGTATCGGCCACAGCAGCACTGACTATGTGGGCATTTTTGGGTATGGAGTCGGCGACCATTGCCGCAGGTGAAGTGAAAGATCCAGAAAAAAACGTACCAAGAGCTGCAATGCTCGGCACCTTGTTAGCGGCAGCCATCTATATTCCCGGCTGCATCGCCGTCATGGGATTAATCGACCCTAACACACTTGCGCAATCTAGCGCCCCTTTTGCCGATGCCGCAGCGTTATTATGGGGTGATTGGGGTTATTACCTAATTGGTGCAGGCGCGGTAATATCGTGTTTCGGTGCTTTAAATGGTTGGACATTATGTGTCGGTCAAGTGCCGATGGCAGCGGCGAAAGATGGCTTATTCCCTGAAGTGTTCGGCCAACAAACCCAAGCAGGCACGCCTGCCAAAGGCATCATATTATCGACCATACTGGTGAGCGTATTAGTGTTAATGAACTACAACCAATCTTTGGTCAGCCAATTTACCTTTGTGATATTGCTGTCGACCCTCACCGCCGTATTACCCTATCTATTATGTTCACTGGTTCACTTAATGATGTTTTTACGAAAAAAAGAGAAACCACCATTGGCAGGAATAAATGTCGCTATAACAGTCATCGCAGTAGTATTTGCAGGTTGGATATTAGTAGCAACAGGTCTTGAAACCATATTATGGGGTTGTGCGTTATTGCTCGCGGGTTTACCAGTTTATGCATGGATTAAGAATCAAGGGGTCAGAGACATTGAAACCCAATAAAAATAATAAATATCAGTCAGTTAAAATCAAGGGGCCAGACACGTTAAAGTCAATAGGCAATTAGGTTATGAGCCGTTAACTTAAATTCAAATGAAATCAAATGTTTAGACATAAAAATAACAGCGCCCTATAGAAACTTAAAGTGAATAGTTTTAAATACAACAACTATTCGTCTCTGACCCCTTGATTTTAAACTATTGATTTTAATATGAATAATGGTGTTTCAATGTCTCTGACCCCTTGATTCACCCCTTGATTCTAAACGCCTTTCAAATCTCCATGCAATAACCGATGAAAAAGGTGTTCCCCGGCTTCTTTGGCAACCGACAGCCGACCCGTCTCATACCCCTTTGACGCCAACCCTTTTTGCACTGAAAGGCACACGGCGACGTCTTCGTCTTGAATTTTGTTGGCCACGATTACACTATTGCTTTTAAACTCTTCGGTGTTCTTTGGGTTATCTTCATCAAAATAGTAATCGAAAATCACTCGGCAACGGTCTACCGCTATAGGTTCGACAATCATGGTGCCCATAATGCCTTCGTATAAATTGATCATCAGGTTGGGATATTGCCAATAGTAATTCGCGGTGCCAGTTCTGACCTTCGCAAACTCATTATCACTGGCTTTGGTCGGGCACGATTGCAAGCAGTAACGGTCGCGAGTTTCGACCTTATATTGTCGAAAGTTCAATGCGCTGTTCAATCCTTTGTGCAATACAGGCACGTGATAACCGCCATCTAGGTAGTTATCTATGTAGATTTTCCAGTTACAATCCATCTCGTAACTAACCCTTTTATAAAACTGCATGTCGCCATCAATCAGCGGGCCTATTTGACCATACAAATCTCCAAGAAAAGAAGCTAACGATGGTGCGTTATCGTCAAGGCAAACAAACACCCAATGCTCCCATACTTCGCAGCGCACGGGCTTTAAACCATTGTCGAGTTTGTCGAAGTCTTCGACCCCTTCAAATAAAGGCGTAGTAGCCAAGCTGCCATCAAGTTTGTAATTCCAGCCATGATACGGACAAGTCAGTGCTTTAGTGCACCCCTGCCCCGTTTCCATCACCTGGGCTGCATGGTGCCTACAAACATTGTAAAACGCTTTGATTTGTTCACCGTGCACCAATACTATCGGCTGCCCAGCGACATCGGTAGCAACGTAGTCCCCGGGTTTTTGTAGTTGGTCAACCCGAGCCGCAATCAGCCAGTTATTGGCAAAAACCTGCTCTTGTTCGACCTCGGCAAAAGCTTTATCGGTGTACCAAGCACTCGGTGGAGTGGTCGCCTGAGCGAGCGGTTTGGTTGGGTCATATTGGTTAATAGTGTCTTTTAAGTTCATAATAATCAACAGGATGGCGTTTCGATGTTGTTAGCTTAGACAACAATATCAGTTCTGTCATACCAATTATTTGCTGGGTTGAGTGTTCATCGACCAGATAATCACATTTTTGTCTTCGCTGGCACTGGCCAGCCATTTACCGTCATAACTGAGTGCCAAAGAGCGCACGTCATTGCTGTGACGACTAAGCGCTTGTAAAAACTGACCGCTTTGTACGTCCCATAGTCTAATGGTGACTTCGTTGTCATCGTCCTTGGCACCTGAACTGTCTTTCATATGGTATTGCAGCGCTTCACCTAACGCATTTTTATCACGACCACCGCTAATTAAGGTTTTGCTATCTGGGCTAAAAACCAGCGCATAAACGCTTTGCGAATCACCATCTAGCTCGCCAATCAATTGCCAATTTGAGGTTTGCCATAAGCGCACGATTTTATCGTCACCGCCACTGGCCAGTGTTTTTCCATCGGGGCTAAAGGCTAGCGTTAACACCGCCCAATCATGTGCACTCAACGATTTAAGCTCATTTGCAGAATCTACATCCCATATTCTAATCACCGCATCTTCGCCAGAGCTGACCATGGTTTTGCCGTCAGGGCTAAACGCTATTGTCCAAATATCGCCTTCATGACCGGTTAAAGCCTGCATTTTTCCACTTTTTCCTTGAGCGATGTCCCACACTCGCAACACCTTATCGACGCCACCGCTCGCCAGCTTTGTTCCATCTGGGCTATAGGTCAGTTGCCAAACGGTACTGTTATTGCCGAACAGGGTGTCAACTAATGAGCCATCGCTGACGCGCCATATTCTGATCAAATTGTCGTAGCTGCCAGTTGCTAAAAACGATCCGTTAGGGCTAAATGCCACCGCAGGTACGCCTTGGGGGTGTTTTAAGTTGAGCAATACTTTGTTATCTTTTCTGCGCCAAATCTTTACTACCTTGTCAACACCGGCACTGGCTAACAGTTCGCCATCTGGGCTAAAAGCCACTTCCCACAGTTGTTGGTTATGCTGGGCGAACGAGTTATGGTATTTTGCAATTTTGGCACCAAGCGGTAAGTCATTGCTGCAAGCGCTAATAAATAACACCAGTGTTAGGGTTAAAAGTGTGCGAATAGAATTTTTCATTGACGCTCCATATACAGGCAAGAAAATTAAGTAACGCCACTGTAAGCCTTTGAGTTGCCGTTGAAAATCGAATCATGACCAAGGCCTTTTCTGCCATGACAAAAGCATCTTTTATAATGAGCGTGCGTTCATCATCAAAAAAGCGCCCTTCGTCATGTACAAACACTCAACAGATGACAAACGCACAGCAACCCATCACAATAACCAAATGCCAAATCTAAAAACTTCAATATCAACTTACCTGCTCACCAAAGATGACTGGATATACGCAGCCGTTGCGCTGGCTTTTGCCCTGCTTGAGGTCAAAACCCATCTATGGCGCGACTACCTGTCAGCGGTCGGCTTTTATGCCTTTGCCTTGTCACCGGTCTTATTGTTCAGTTTTTTCAAACCAGCGATAAAACTGCAATGGCCCAAAAATCGTTTTAAGTTGCTTCAATTGTTATCAATGATTCTTTATCCGCTGCTAATGATGTTGATACAAATAATCATGTCGATTCAAAACCCACTTTTTGATGCTTTTGCGGTAATACTGGCCATTCAATTGACGTTATTGCTCAGTGAGCGGTTCAAAAGCAGTCGTTTGGTCAGTTTCAGCATGGGCAAAATCAGTCTTGATGCGTTGCTGTTATTTTTTATGCTGTTGATATCTGTTTATGCCGCTTTGCTGATTTGCTCCGATTTACCTGCTTGGTATAGGGCCAATCAAATCAATCTTGCCATTCACTTTGATAAGGTATGGGACAATTTAGGGTTATTTTTCAGTATTACCGCACAGTTCTTTAGTTTGTTTTTTTGTGGTTTTGCGCTTTTTTGGATCAATCGTCACATTTTGGTCGAAAAGGTTTGGGTTGAGCGAGGCGTTGTTGTTTACGTATTGTCGGTACTAAGTACCGTGGCGTTGCTCTATCCGCTGTTAACTGGGTTGTTTTTGCTGATGCCCATTAATTACATGGGCGAACCCATTATTCCAGCCGTCGAAGCCAATCCGTTTGACTCAAACAACGGCCAAGTGGCATTGGCTGTGATGATTTTGAGCCTGCCGGTGGTTTTCACACTACGCTGGCACCAAAAAAATAATCAGCTCGATAAACTGGCCAAAGAGAAAACAGCGTCTGAATTAAACCTGCTTAAACAACAAATTAACCCGCACTTTTTGTTTAATACGCTCAACAACCTCTATGCGTTGAGTCGTAAAAAGTCAGATCAAGCCCCCGAGGTGATATTACAACTGGCCGACCTAATGCGTTATGTGGTTTACAAAGGCAGAGAAAACTGGGTATTAGCGAGTGAAGAGGCAAAGTACATTGAAGACTACATTAGCCTGCAAACAATTCGGTTGGGCAAGTCGTTAACGTTAGATGTTGATATTCAAATTGAAGACCCAAGCGCACAAATTGAACCACTGTTGTTGGTGATTTTGGTCGAAAATGCTTTTAAGCACGGGATAGAAAAGGCCACTAGCGATTGTTATTTAGAAGTCAAACTCAAAGTGACTGCAACAAAGCTGACTTTTTTCTGCGAAAACTCATTAGAGCCTGACCATCAAACGAGTGGTATAGCGGGCATTGGTTTAGACAATTTGAAACAACGATTATTGTTGCAGTATCCCAACAGCCACAAACTGTCTTTTGAACAATCATCAGATAGTTACAGTGCTACACTTGAAATTGATTTATCGCAGGCACGGAACCTAAAAAACAATGACGCTTAAAGTCCTAATCGTTGACGACGAACCACTGGCCCACGACATCATCGTCGAATATCTTGAAGACCTGCCCCACATCGAAGTGGCCGGACAATGTTACCTCGCCAGCGAAGCATTAACCTTTATTGGCAAGCACTCGGTAGATTTGATTTTTCTCGACATTAACATGCCCAAACTCAATGGCATTGATTTTTTGAAAATACTCCCCACCAAACCACAAGTTATCATCACCTCGGCTTATCAAGAATATGCACTAGAAGGATTTGAACTCGAAGTATGCGACTATTTACTCAAACCCTTCAGATACGACCGATTTTTAAAAGCGCTCAACAAAGCCCAAAAACAACATCAATTACTGCTCGGTGACTCTGCTGTTTTAAAAGAACCTATTGCAACAACGCAATCAACTAACCTATTGCCAATAAAAGAAAGTCGAATATTTATCAAGGTCGACAAAAAGCGCATTCAACTGAATTTGGCCGATATCATTTATCTCGAAGCTTACGGCAATTATGTCAAAGTTTGGGTAGGCGACAAATCTCTGCTCACCCCTCGCACACTTACGTCATTTGAGAAACAATT
>CALKGI010000218.1 GCA_938085045.1 uncultured Alteromonadaceae bacterium | reverse complement strand
TTAATGAATAAGCTTTCTCGCTCAAATGTTTGGCTGGTGGTATTACTCGCGATGATCATTGCCACCATGGTGGTGTTATTCGTTTTCTTTGATCAACAAAGCCAATGGTGGTTTGGTACCGTGTTGAATGATTTATATTCGCCTGAGCGTCATTCTCTTTCTGCCCTGTCTCAGGGTGATAGCCTATCTAATCTGTTGGCAATCGGTGCGAGTGTGGCGGTATTGATAGGCGTGTTTTTACTCAATAAATCTGGGGTGCCCAATGAACCACAGGCAGGTAATGACCAGAACGCTAATCACCACGACCTTAGTCAAGAGCCCCGCAGAATTGCCTGTTCAACACCCAATATCGCCAACCAAAATAGGGCTGGAAGAAATAGTTAAATTGGCTGATTTGTTAGTGTGGTTGAAAAACTGTTATTGTGATGAATGGCTATGTCATTACTGCGATGACAAATAAATCACCAAAAAAACCACCACACCCACCACAACTCCGGCGACAATTGATTGATTATTTGCAGGTTTCTTAGCGGGTGGCTCGGCTTTGACCATTGCTGTTTTTCGGGCTACTTGGCTGAGCTGCTGCCGTTGGAGTTTGGCTTTGGTCTGGGCAAAGGTAACTGGTTGATAGTCGTATTTAAATACCGGTAGGCTTAACAAGTAACCACCTTCATCGCAGGTATTTATTACGCTGCTATCCATCGTCTGGCTGATTTGGTTTATACAGCTTTTCAACTCACTTATACCTTCACTGCTTCCTTCTTGCCAAATTTGTTCAAGCAACTCTTGTGAGGTCACAATACGTTGGTTGTCAGCTAGGTATAACAATACTTTGAGTGTTTTTTCTTGCAGTGGCTGACCGATGGTTTGGTCTTGGTTAAATACCTGCGCTTTGTCTGTGTCTATTGTCCATTGTCCGATAGCCAGCATGTGTTTATTCACCGTTTTTTAATTGCTCTGGATTGACTAACTGGCTTAGTGGAGAAGGGCGGTGGATACCAAACCCTTGGGCGTAATCAACACCTATGACTCGCAGTTCTTGCAAAATTGCGTCAGATTCGACAAATTCGGCAACGGTTTGCATACCGATTGCTTTGGCCACTTCGTTGATTGAGTTGACCATGGCACGGTCGATAGGGTCGACCATTAAGTCTTTAACAAAGCTGCCGTCTATTTTGACATAATTGACTGGCAGGTTTTTGAGGTAACCATAGGAAGAAAACCCGGTGCCAAAATCGTCGAGCGAGAATTTACAACCGAGCATTTTAAACATGTTTACAAAATCTAAAGTGGCGTTGAGGTTGATAATGGCCATGCTTTCGGTGATCTCAAAACAGATTTTTTTATGGGGAATAAGATATTCAACAAACAGCTCTTGCACCGATTCTTTAAAGTGTGGGTCGGCAATAGACGTGCCAGACAGGTTGATGCTGCACATGCCTAGTTGTTTCAGGTGTGCTGGGTTTTGTGACAACCAGCGAAAATAAGACCTGATCACCCAGCGGTCGACATTGGTCATCAAATTATAACGCTCGGCAGCAGGAATAAAGGTGTCGGGTGGAATGATGTTGTTTTGCTCATCACGCATTCGCAACAAAATCTCATAATGGATGGGTCCATTGGCATTATCGATTGAGATTATCGACTGGTGATAAAGGATAAATTTGTCGTTATCGAGCGCGTTGTTAATGACGCTTATCCATTCCATTTGCGATTGGTGTTGCTTGAGTTCGCTGTCTTGTTCTGAATAAATGTGAATGCGGTTTCGGCCTTTTTCTTTGGCCACATAACAGGCGGCATCGGCGCTGGTGAATATTTGCGCCAAAGAACTGTCGTCGCAGCTTAATTCTTTCATGCCGATGCTGACACCAACGGTGAAGATACGCTCTTCCCATAAAAAGCGGAATTCTTTAATGGCTTCAATGATGCGATAAGCAATGACAAACGCTTCGTTGCCGTTAATGCCCGGCAATAATATCGAAAATTCATCGCCACCTAAACGGGCCACAATGCCTTGTTCTTTGAGTACAGATTTTAATTGGTCGCCAATTTGCCTAAGAAAGGAGTCGCCGGCGGTGTGTCCGCTGGTATCGTTGATAAGCTTGAAACGCTCAAGGTCAAGATACAACATAGTGGATGGCACTTCAGTTTCTTTAAGTTCGACTAGGGCATCGTGCAGTTTCTTTTCAAATTCGCTGCGGTTGAGCATGCCGGTTAATGGGTCGTGCGTTGCCATGTATGCCAGCTTTTGATAGGCCTGATGTTTTTCGGTGATATCGACCACGGCACCTTGAATATATTCGTCTTCGTCAGTGCTGCCATTAGACAGGCGCATCGACATTAATCCCCATATATGCGCGCCATCTTTTTTAATGCCTTGAACTTCGCGACTCGAAACGCTGCCTTTTTGCGAGACTTCTTCTAATAATTTTTTAGCTGCGGGCAAATCGCCTACCAAGGATCCGATACCTTTGGCTCTGAGCGCTTTGCGCAGTTCGGCGAGGGTTTTGTAACCTAAGGCGTTCACCAGTTGCGGGTTGGCTGAAATCAATTCACCTTGCATCGATACGGTAAATAAACCTTCGACAGCATTTTGATAAATATCAAAGTACTGCTGTAGGGTTTCGGCAGCCTGTTCTCTGGCCTGTTCTTTTTCAGACTTTTCGAGCCTGATACGTTTTATTTGGGCAAAAGACAGGATGATGGCTGCAATGATAACGGTCAGGCTAGACTGACTATTGCCAAAATGCTCGTTGGTGATGATGCCATAACGACTTAAGGTTTGCAGGCTGCCTGCCACTAAAAAGGCAGTCCAGATGATGGCGAAGAGTTCGGCGTTGTCTTGATGTTTGTATAATCGATAATAGGCTGAACCTGCACCGATGGCCAAAACAAATTGAGTCGCAATAACCAAGGTAGTGAAGTGAAATTCGATGGGGGCAAACAGTGGCAAAAATATCACCACGGTAGAGCAAAAAATAGCGAAGTACTGTAAGGGATTCAATACTTTGTGGCGGTTTTTAATGAGCGTTTCTTTCGAAAATAAGCTGACAAACAGCAACACCAGTCCGGCAGTTACATACACCGCCGATTGGTTGACCTCGGGGGAGTTTGGCCATAAGTAGCTAAATGCCGAACCATTAAGGATACTGGCAAGCAGGGTATAACTGATGATAAAGCCGGAGAAATACAAATAGATTCGTTCTTTCAACCCCGCATAAATCAACAGATTAAGAATAAAGACGAGGATGAGTGCGCCTGCAAGTAATCCGTCGATTTTGGCAGATTTGAGCTTTTGTTGGACGAAAACGTCTTTATTCCATAAGTTCCAGTGCGCCAGTACTGAGCCACTGTCAACAACGCGCAGGTAGATGTTAACATTTTGCTCGGGCTGTAAAGTGACTTCGATGGCAAAGGTGCGAAAGGACAATTCGCGCCGAGTAAAGTCGTAGTCGGTGTCAGTGGCCACTTTTTTGACCACCCGGTTGTTGGCGTTGTCAAAAACCTGAAAGTCGACTTCGTCGGCCATAGGATTGGCAAAATCAACAATCACTGTCATCGGGTCGGCGGTGGCATTTTTAATTGAGGCGGTTAACCACAGTGCCTGGTTTTGCAATCTGAATGTTGGGTTAAGGTCGGTGGTCTCTGTCCAGCTGTGGTGTATTTCAGGGTCGTTGTTGATATCGTTAAAAGTGATTTTTTTGTCGGTGAGTTGATATCGCAACGGTTCATTAAAAGATATTTTTTTGAAGTGTTCATCGAGCTTTTGTGAGGGCAGGTGAAAAGCCATTGCCTTATGGCACAGTAATGCAGCCAGTGTGATTAGTGTCAGCCAGCAGGCTATTTTGCTCAGGTGCTTGAGATAAGAGTTACTAGAGTACAATGTTTATTCCGATTACTTTTTTATATTTATAGTTTTTGTGTCGATGTCGGTATTAGTACTAATAACAGTTCATCGATGTACGGCGTTGCAGCGGGTTCTTGCGGTTCGAACCATATACTGTCTGAATAATGTTCATAGTTCAAGCTAAAAGACTGCTGCATAAATGTAAAACTAAGTAGATGGCGATCAGCGCCGCTGTCGATGGTTTTTACGCCGTTAATTTGCTCTATGTTCAACAGTTGTTTGGCCCAAGGCACAAAGGCGTCCCAGTCGAGGTTGATATTGGGGGTTATTACCAGCGTGTCGTGAATTCTTTGAATGTTTAGTGACGAGATTGGTTGCATTGGGCCTCAATCGAATTATGGTTGTTATGCAGATTATTTTAACGAGGTCTGGGTTGCTGTCGATAACTTTTTGGGCCAAACCTGACAAAATAGTCAATTAGTCGTAAAAAAACACGCTCAAAAGCGAGAACTTTGATAAACTTCGCCACAGCTATTTTACATTTGATCAAATCCTCACTTATTTCTTTAAGGAAAAAAAATGAACAACAAACTGTTAACCAGCCTAATTATTGCCGCCTCAGCATGTTCTGCGTTTTCTGCCAACGCTGCCGATGCTGCTGCTGGTAAAGCCAAAGCCGGCATGTGCGCTGCTTGTCATGGTGCTGCGGGCATCAGTTCAATCCCAATGTATCCTAACTTGGCTGGACAGAAAGAGATGTATTTGCTTAAGCAAATGAAAGCATTCAAAGCTGGCACTCGTAAAGACCCAGTTATGGCCCCTATGACCAAAATGCTGTCAGATGCTGATATGGCTAACTTGTCGGCTTATTACGCTGGTCTTAAATAAGACAACCGTAGTTTGAGCAACAAAAAAACGGCCTATTTGGCCGTTTTTTTATGGGGGGTTTTAACAACACTGTTAATTATGAATACTGCCTGATCACTTCGGCAAACTTGCGAGCATAACGTGTGAGCTTGGTTTGTCCCACCCCATTTATCGCCAACATATCATCATCTGATACCGGTAAAATCGAGGCCATTTCGGCAAGCGTTGCATCACTAAATACAATATACGGCGGCAATTCAGCTTCGTCGGCAATTTGTTTGCGCAGGTTTTTAAGTAAAGAGAATAGCTTTTTGTCGTAGTTGGTGATTTTTGCACTCTTTTTACTGGCTTTGGCTGTTTTGGCTGGGCGAATACGTGGCACGGCCAGTTTTAAGTCGATTTGCGAGCGCAGTACAGGGCGTGCCGCTTCGGTGAGCTTTAACACCGATGCTTGGGTGATGTCTTGAATTAAATAACCATGATGAATTAATTGGCGGATGACGCTTAGCCAATATTCAGGCGTGTGTTCTTTACCGATACCCCAAGTTGATATTTTGTCGTGACCGTAGTCTTTTATGCGCTGGGTTTGGGCGCCGCGCAATACCTCTACGGTGTATGCGATACCAAAACGTTGGTTGAGCCGATATACGCACGATAGGGCTTTTTGGGCATCTTCGGTGCCGTCAAATTGTTTGGGCGGGTCGAGGCAAATGTCGCAGTTATTACATTTGTTTTGGTTGTATTCGCCAAAATAGTTGAGCAAAACCTGACGGCGACAGGTTTGCGCTTCAGCAAAAGCGGCCATGGCAGCAAAGCGGTGTTCTTCAACTCGGCGACGATGAGCATCTTCGATATTTTCGAAAAAGCGTTTAACCCGAGGGATGTCTGATGGGTCGAACAGCATTAATGCTTCTGCTGGTAAACCGTCACGACCGGCGCGGCCGGTTTCTTGATAATAAGACTCGATATTTTTTGGAATGTCGTAATGAATCACAAAGCGAACATTGGGTTTGTTAATGCCCATGCCAAATGCGACTGTGGCCACAATAATTTGTACGTCGTCGCGGCTGAAATCTTCTTGCGCTTTTTGCCTTACCGCTTGTTCTAAACCGGCGTGATAGCCTTTGGCGTTAAAACCGTGGCTGCACAACTGCGCTGAGACTTCGTCGACGCGTTTACGGCTGGTGCAATAGATGATGCCGCTGTTGTTCTCTTGCTCTTTGAGGTATTTGATCACCTGTTGTAGCGGGTGAAACTTCTCTTCGAGGGTATAACGGATGTTGGGGCGGTCAAAGCTGCTGATTTGTACCAGCGGATTGTTGAGGCGCAGTTGCTGCCAAATATCCTGTTGGGTGGCTTTGTCGGCGGTGGCGGTTAATGCCATGATTGGGGTGTTCGGAAAATGCCCCTTTAACTCACCAAGGCGAGCATATTCTGGCCTAAAATCGTGGCCCCAGTTAGACACGCAGTGCGCTTCGTCGACCGCGACCAGTGCCAATGGTAGTTGTTGTAGGCGTTCGATAAATTCGGGTTTTAACATTCGTTCGGGCGCGACGTAGATGATTTTTATTTGCCCGTATTGAATTTGCTCGAATATTTGGTAAATCTCACGGTAGCTCAGCGTCGAATTGATATAGGCGGCGTTAATGCCGTTGGCTTTGAGGCCGTCGACCTGATCTTTCATTAATGAAATGAGCGGAGATATAACCACCGTCAACCCGGCAAACATGATGGCGGGTACTTGGTAACATAGAGACTTGCCGCCGCCAGTGGGCATTAATATCAGACTGTCTACGCAGTTAAGCGCATTGTTGATCACTTCTTCTTGACCAGCTCTGAATTCACTGTAACCAAAAACCTGTTGTAAGGCTTGTTGTGCTGGACTGGCTGCTGAACTGATAGACATGAATAAAAACTACGTTGGTGGATAGTAAAAACGGAGGCCAATTTTATAAGAACACAGCGGCTTTGTCTTTGAATGATTTGCGATTTTGACAATTAATGTTTTATAGTAGCTGGCGAGGTCCAACCAGTGACCAACCCCTTATGGAGTCAATTTTGATGAATCAAACCCAAGTACTCAGCTATGTGGCTGATCTGTTTACTGAAAAAATGCCTTTTAACAAAATGTTGGGGTTACGAGTAACCAAGTACACAACAGATGCGGTGGAAGTTTCTTTTGATTGGAAGGACGACTTTATTGGCAACCCGCTACAAAAAATTCTCCACGGCGGCGTAACATCATCGGTAATGGACGTAGTCGGCGGCATGATGGCAGTGGGCGGCATGCTCGACAAAGCAGAAGATACCAATGAAACGACATTTTTAAACAGCCTTGGCACACTGGGCACAATAGACATGCGAACGGACTTCTTAAGACCTGGCAGAGGCGAGTCGTTTGTTGCCAGCGCAAGGCTGATTCGCACAGGGAACAAGGTTTGTGTGTGCCGAATGGAGTTGCATAACGAACAAGGGACGCATATAGCATGTGGGACGGGGACTTATATGGTGGGTTAATCGCGCTACGCGCCTATGCCCGCGTGCTTCGCACGGAAGGTCAAAAGCTTCACCACGGAGGCACGGAGCCGCGGAGGTTCACGGAGGAAAAGGTAAAAGTAAAAAAAAGAAAAAGGGCTGGGCCGTAGGGAATGGCCTCTTCGCTACGGGCAGAACAACAAAATTCAGCTCACCCGTAGTCAGCACATTTATGTGCGCCTTTTTGGGGTTGGTCGTCGCGAATGACCTAATGGTGCGCTATCCGTTTGTAAGCTCACATTAGAAATGTAAGATAGCTAAAAATTTATTTTCGGGAATTTTGTGTTTGTTTTACCGGTGGCAATAAAAGCGATCTTTAACATTCTTTTTTGCGACTAATTATTTCTCTAGCAATGTAACGATTTAGGGTTCAGACTGGCTCAACTTATTAAATTTCTATTCCTAAGGTAAAATATGAAAGCTAAGACGACTATTTGTATATTGCTCTTTTTGTTGTCAAGTGTAAGTGCAAACGCACAATATACTGATTTCTATTTGATCTCGAATGACGCAAATAAAAGTTTGGTCATTTACAAATCTATCAAACTTGAAACTAAAAGAGGAGGTCTTAAACGATTTGAACCAGATAGAGGTTATAAACTCATGGAGAGTGGCTCCAATTACTTTAAGATTGAAGTTACAAGCGGTGAATATGGCTACGTCTCTAAAAGAAAAGTATTTTGCTCTTTCACCAAAAAAGAAATACGTAAATATGCAGCGCCCTGTCCAGTATTTAAGGTACCTTCCTACAAAGAATCAATGGCAAAATCAAGTAAGAAAATTGTAAAAATTCTAGAAGCGGCCCGAATTAACGATATAACCAAGTCTCTTAACAGCTTGGCAGAAGTAAGTGAAAAAGTAACAAATAAACTGGAATCAAAGAAACTTGAAGAATTGACCAATTCTATTGGAAACGTTGCAAAATCAATAGAAACGGCTAAAAGTGCAGTGGGTAGTAAAATAGGAATCCTAGTAACACTATCGTTTCCTTTATTAATATTTGGTTTTGCCACATTGCTTGATATGAATAAAAGACGAAAAATAGTCGACAAAAATAAAGCTGCATTAGTTGCAGAAATTATGGTCAATATATCTATCATAGAGTGTTTTATGGACCAGTTTTGCAAAGAATATAGTGATCAATTCTATATACCAAATAATCAAATAAACATTACAACCAATGTTTATACCAAAATAGATTTTTGCCTGTTACCGAGTCAAATTCATGCTGAGTCGATCATTTTATTTTACGCTAATATGCAACGTTTAATGTATTTCAAAAACACTCTAGCAAATAACCACTTTTTATTGCAGAGGCAATATTTATCGTATCTATATGAGTTAAATCATGTATATCTACAAGGTGCATACATAAAAAGTTACTTATCAAAATGGAAATTGCCAAAAGAAACAGAAAAAATACTGCCAAAAGGTATAACAAGTGAATACGCCACAAACTATGAAAGTAACTTCAAAGGTTATGATGCTAAAATCACACCATGGCTAGAGTGTTTTGACCAAGAACTCGGTTATGGAATCGAAGGGGTATATCCCGATGATATTAGGGCAATATTGACAAATTTAGAATTAAGTGAAGCAGGTGCTCCCTTTCTTGCAAAGTTTCGTTCAAATAGCAATATCATACATCGTGCTTTTTTTAAGCATTAAACAATATGAAAAATGAATCTAAACTAAGTAAATAGATGGCCGAGACTCCTAATCGCTTTATTTGTAATGTTTTTCACAAAGTAGTAAATAGAACCGCAAGAAACAACTTGACGCTTTTTGTACCCGATAAGTGTCTGCATGGATGCAGGAAGGGGGCACTTTTAATTGTTGATAATTGAACCAATGACTTAACCCTCTAAGTAGGGTGCCCGAGCGTAGCACGGTCCGAGGTTACGAGGAGCTATGCGCACCTTTGGATTGGGTCGTCGCGAATGACCTCATGGTGCGCCAAGCTGCTCGTACCTCGCATTTCGCTACGCGAAAGCACCCTACGAAAAACCTAGTCTTAACCCCAAGAGGCTGGACCCGAGATACTTAGCTATAATTAAAAGACCTTTAAAACACGATCCGCGCTCTGGATAATTAACAACAACAAAAATCAGACTTCGCAAGCCAAACCCGTAAATCAAGGCCAATGCATGAGATTCCGATTAAAAGATTTTTCTTTCATATTGATTTTGTTGTTAGCTGTTTTTCACCCACCCGTGCTTGCGGATATTCAAGATGAAATTCAACAGCAAATCGACAACGTTTATAACCTCAGTGCCGACGATTCTAACGCCACACTGGTTAAAATCGGTGCCATCAGAAATCAATACCAAAACCAACTAACGCCCGAACACCACGCTCAGTTAATCGGCATGGAAGCTATTTATCATACCTATTCTAACGATTATCAGTTGGCATTACAGACCATTGAAAAAATCAATGAACTGGCTAAGCCCGAAGTGAATAGTTTCGATTGGCGCATTAACACTGTTAAGGGTTACATCTATTGGCATATGGGTGAAGGGCAACAAGCGTTGCAGCACTATTTGCAGTCTTATGAGCAAGTTAAAGAACAGGCATTGTATGAATACGAAAAAGTCGCCACAGAACTGATGATTGGCCAAGCCTCGATGGAACTGGGCTTTTATCGTGAGGCACTGCCTTACTTTGAACGCGTAGTGAACTCTACTCAGAAAACAGGCAGCCTACGCCAATTGGCAATGGCATACAATTTTCTTGGTGAGGCATTGTTTCAGTTAGAACAGACCGATAGGGCTTTTGATTACCATCAACAAGCACTGAAGATTCGTCTTGAGCAAAACATGCGCTTTCATTCTGCTTTGTCTTATCATAATTTGGGATTGATTCTTCATCATAGAAAAGAGTACGCACAGGCCCAGCAACACTTTTTATCAGCGATAACTATTCGACAGGAAAACGGCGATCACTTAGGTGTGTTACAAAGCCAGTTGGCCCTGGCTAAAGTGCATATGTTAACCGAACAAAAACAAGCGTTAACCACTTTGCTGTCGAACATTATCGACAATGCCAAAGCGCAGCAAAAGTTCGCGCCTTTGGCCGACGCCTACCGCTTACAAAGCGAGTTTTTTGAAAGCCAAAGTCAATATTCACAAGCACTGTCGGTATATAAACAATACCAACAAGCCCTTGAAAAAGTAGAACTCAAAAAGACCAGCAGCCATTTGGCAAAATATATCACCCAATCAACTACGGTAGCCAAAGACATCAATATTTTACAACTACAAAAAATCAACGAAATCCAACAGTTAGAAGTCAGTAATCAACAACACAAAGCGCTTATTATTGGTGTCGCCGCTGCCATTGTCATTGGGGGCTTAACCCTGTTTTTATGGTTGTTGCAGCTAAAAAGGCGCAAGATTCAAATTATCAATCGGCATTTATCTGATACTTTAAGAGATCTCAAGGCAACACAAGGTAAGCTCATTGAGTCAGAGAAAATGTCGGCCATGACGACTTTGGTGGCGGGTATGGCCCATCAGTTAAATACCCCAATTGGCATTGGTGTCACGACTATTTCGGTGATCGAAGACAAAGTCGAGCAGTTTTCACAAGACATAAAACAAGGCGGGATTACCCGTGGAAAACTCAATCAACTGCTCGAGGATGTCAGCGAAGCCACCCGGTTGGCGCTGAGCACAATGAACAAAACGGCTAATTTGGTCGCGCAATTCAAATTAGTATCGGCACATCTGGCAGGTGATACTCCAGAACAATTTGAACTGTACGAACTGCTGACGCATCAAACTGATTTGCTCACCGGTCAAATGGCAGACGATAAACCTGACATTCACATTCATGGCACAAAAGTGCGGGTGTTGAGTTATCCTAGCGCCATTGGCAAAGTACTCTATCACCTCATCAATAATTCGGTAGAACATGGTTTTAAAGACACCAAACGTGCGGTTATTGATATCGAAATAAAAGAACTGAAACAGGCGGTGGCAATCAAATATAAAGACAACGGCAAAGGCATTGATAAAGACAAATTGGGCAAGATATTCGACCCGTTTTATACCGGTAAACTCGGCAGTGGGAGCATCGGTCTTGGCTTGAGCATCGTCCATAATCTGGTTGTGCAATTGATGCAAGGCAGTGTCACCGTAGAGTCTGGCGGTAACCAAGGTATCACGTTCAATATTCAATTACCGTTGCAGTTTGTGCCACAGGCTGCTGGTGACCATTAATTAAACTATTTGGTACTCTAGTGCCCAAGCCAGCATCAAGATTGTCTTGTCATTTTTCTTTTCTAAGTGGTGAGTTCTTTTGACTTTCAGTTGCTTTGCCTGCCAATAACGCGTTAAATGCCTGATATAAAGAGACAAAAAGGTGAGTAAAATGAACCGGCAATTGAAAGCTATATTGATGTCGGCGTTGGTTTATCCGGGGGCTGGCCATTTCATCCTTAAAAAGAAACCTGCTGCCTTAGCTATTGCGGGGATTTTTTCGATATTCTTGTATAGGGTTGTTGGCGACATCATGGATAAGATCGACCTAATTGTTGAGCAAATTACTAAAGGGCAAATCCCTTTGAATATTGCGGCAATTTCTGAAGCTGTTGCTGATATCACCTCTGGCGCCGAGGGCGAGGCGTTAAACTTCAATATATATGTGATGATTTTGGTGTGGGTCGTTGCTATTTTTGATGCCTATCGGGTGAGCAGAATCACCATAACAGACGAAGAAGAACCAAAGGCGTAAAGCTGTATTTGACGGCGCGAAGCACCAATTTGCGTCAGCACGCAATTGCTGTAAACTACGCAGCCATCTAGCCGCACAAACGTAAACCTACCCGGAGCCACAATGTCAGCGCCAAGTGAAGAGAAAAAAGGGGTCATCTTTGCCATCATGGCTTATGTCATGTGGGGATTGGCACCGATTTATTTTAAGCTGATTGATGAGGTGGGTGCGCTTGAGATTTTGGCCCATCGTATTATTTGGTCTTTTTTGTTTTTGCTGGTGGTTATCGGCATTATGAAAAAGTGGGATGATGTTAGTGCTATTTTAAAAAATCGCCGTACAACTTTGATTCTATTAGGTTCTTCAGTTTTATTGTGCTTTAACTGGGGGATGTTCATTTGGGCGGTGAATAGCGGGCATATTCTTGATGCCAGTTTGGGTTATTACATTAATCCGTTGTTAAATGTGCTGCTTGGGGTGATGTTTTTGGGCGAGCGTTTGAAAATTCTACCGGGTGTTGCAGTCGCTTTGGCGACGATTGGTGTGGTGATCCAAGTGGTTTCTTTTGGTTCTTTCCCGGTGATTTCTTTTTGTTTGGCCACCTCGTTTGCCTTTTATGGTTTGATTCGCAAAACCATCGCAGTAGATTCATTGACCGGGTTGTTGCTTGAATCGTTGGTGATGTTACCTATGGCACTGATTTACTGGTATTTTTATGCGCAAGGCCCGGCGTCTAATATGTTAAACAACGACACTGCGCTTAACCTTTTATTGCTTGGCACCGCCTTGGTGACCACATTGCCGTTGTTGTGTTTTATTGCAGGCGCCAAACGTATTAAATATTCTACGATGGGGTTTTTACAGTATATAGGCCCCAGCATTATGTTTGTTCTTGCATTGGTTATGTACAAAGAAGAAGTGGGTATTGACCGCTGGGTAACCTTTGGATTCATCTGGAGTGCATTGCTTATTTTTACGTTTGATTCACTTAAAGGCATGAAGAAAAGGGCGGCCGTTGCCTGAATGATGAGGTGACGCCACTAAGCGTTAGAGTAAATTTCTTTATTGCCTACCCAGCGGTCAATAATACGCTGTGAATGGTCGGGGTAATGTTGCCATAGGTTA
>CALKGI010000217.1 GCA_938085045.1 uncultured Alteromonadaceae bacterium | reverse complement strand
AACGACAGAATTTGCCCCATCGAAATAAAATTGTAAATGCCATCTGTCAAATGTGCATCTCGCTCGCGGAAGTATTCGATAATAAAGCGGAAAACCCCGTAACCCAGTAAAAATAGTGCGCCAATACTGCCAGCTGGACGTTTCTTTTTACCAAATAGATAAATAATGATAAACAACACTATGCCTTCGAGGAAAAACTCATACAACTGTGAAGGATGTCTTGGTAATGCGCCTGCCCCTGGAAAAACCATGGCCCAAGGGACATCCGTTGTTCGGCCCCATAATTCGGCGTTAATAAAATTGCCAATACGACCGGCACCAAGACCAAGCGGTATCAAAGGTGCGGCAAAATCACCTAAGTCGAGAAAGTTCTTTTTGGTTTTGCGGGCAAACCAGAAAATCGCCACAATAACCCCAAGCAAACCGCCATGAAACGACATGCCACCGGTATTAATTTGAAATAAATACAGTGGATTTTCGAGGAAATAACCAAACTGGTAAAACATAACATAACCAATTCGCCCGCCCAAAATCACGCCGAGAAAACCATAAAACAGCAAGTCTGATACCTGCTCTTTGTCCCAACCAGAATTGGGTTGTTCAGCCTTTTTATTGGCAATAAACATCGCCAGAGCAAAACCGACCAAATACATCAAGCCATACCAACGTACGGATATTTCATCAATCAAAGGTACATTAGGAATGGTAAATATAATGGGGTCTATCTTTGGAAAAGTTAAATAGTTACTCACAAAATTCTCTTCATTTTATCAAGATGCGCAGCGAAACGATTAAAACAACAACATTTTTAATACAACCACAAACAAAAAAGCAGCAAAAAGCCGCTTCAATACAATCACCGGCAAACGATGAACCAATTTAGCCCCAATAGGCGCAAATATTGACGAGGTGGTGATTAACCCCAACAAAGCCGGTAAATAAATATAACCTAAAAACCAATCAGATAGCGCATATTGCTGCCAGCCAACGGTGACATATCCTACCGTTGCAACAACAGCAATACAAGTTCCGGCAACAGAGCCTACACCTATGGCTCTTTTCACATTAAAACGTAACTGCGATAACATCGGCACAACCAATGCCCCACCGCCGATACCTATAAGGCTCGATAAACTACCAATAACCATGCTCACCGGCACCAGAATAAATTTATTGGGATGTTGAGTTTGATTTGCTTTGTCTGTTGTCTTGGCAAATATCATTCGTAAAGCAACAAAACTCACGGTAATGGCAAAAAGAGTTTCAAGCATTTCAACACTGATATGAACCGACATAAAACTACTCAAACCGGCGCCAAGGCCAACGCTGGCAATAACCCACACGGCCAGCGACCAATCGACATTATCATGACGATGATGGGTTAACGCAGAAGAAAAACAAGTGAAGATAATTGAGGCAAGTGAGGTCGCCACCGCAACCATAAAAGCGGGCTGTTCGCCGACTATATCCAGTTTGAATAATAAAACCGACAATACAGGTACTATCAACAAGCCACCGCCTATGCCCAGCAAACCAGCCAGAAAACCAACGACAGCACCCAATATCAGGCATGTGACAAATACAGTGAACAAGTTATCTACAACGCCCTAAGAAAAGTGGGGAGATTTTATCAGGTGCATGAGGCAATTCATACTATCGCGGTGGTAAAAAAGATCAAAAGCCCTTAGCGCCCAGCGCGAATTAACCCAGCCAGCCCCTTGGCTTCCATGAAGGCATTAATGGCAGCACGCACTGTCGCAGCATTGCTGGCATCAAGACAGCTTTTTAGCAGTTTCTCACATTCAACTTGAGTCAATTGACGAATGACCCATTTAATTTTCGCCAAATTATTGGCGTTCATACTCAGTTTCCGGTAACCCATGGCAAACAACAAAATCGCACCACCTGGGTCTCCGGCTAACTCACCGCAAATACTGGTTGGAATTTCGCAGCGACCAGTTTTATCAATAATCTCTTTTAGTGCTCTTAGCACCGCCGGATGATAATAGTCGTATAACGACGAAACTCGCGCATTGTTGCGATCAACCGCCAATAAATACTGGGTTAAATCATTACTGCCTACCGAACAAAAATCAATTTTTCCGGCCAAGTCATCAATCAAATAAATCATTGATGGCACTTCAATCATGATGCCGATGCGCGGCTTGTTGACTTCACACTCGGGCGTTTCGTCGCGTATTTCAAAATACGCTTGATTGATAAGCCTAATCGACTCATCTACCTCATCTACCGCACACACCATCGGCAGCATAATATGTAAGTTATTTAAGCCAATGTTGGCGCCAATCATGGCGCGAATTTGCACCAGAAAAATCTCTGGGTGATCGAGCGTCAGGCGAATACCACGCCAGCCTAAAAATGGGTTCTCTTCGTTAATTGGAAAATAAGGTAATGCTTTATCACCACCAATATCGAGGGTTCGCATCACCACGGGCTGATCTTGTTGTTTTGACAAAACCTCCCGATACAATTCCAATTGCTCCATTTCAGACGGGAAAGTCTGCTTGATCATAAAAAGATATTCTGTTCGATATAAACCAATGCCATCATTCGCGCTTGATTGAACAAACTCGTAAGCCGTGCCAAGCCCAGCGTTAAGCATCAACGACACAGGCACACCGTCAATACTCACCCCGGGCAGGTGATCTTGCTGTAAAAGTTCCTTTTCTAACTCACGTTCTTCATCAACTAATGACTGATACTCATCGATGACATCTTGAGGGGGTGCAATCAACAAAAAACCGGTATAACCATCGACAATGATTTTTTCGCTTTCTAACTGCAACAACGGAATATCGTCAAGCCCCATGACCGCTGGAATGCCCATGGCTCGTGCCATAATGGCTGCATGAGAGTTATTAGAGCCTTTGACCGATACCACGCCTTGGAGCTTCTGGCGGGGAATTTCAGCCAACATCGAGGCGGTTACCTCTTCAGCAAACAATATTGCTTTACCCGGCATTTGTTTAAGATTGACTTCATTTTGTAGCAGATGACTCAATACCCGATGTCCAAGATCTTTGATGTCGGTCGAACGCTCGCGAATATACTCATCATTCATCGCCTCAAATTGGCCCACCAGCTTTTCGATGACAATTTTTAACGCGCTGATGGCACACCAGCCTTTTCTGATTTGCTCTTCTACATCAACACCTAAACTGGCAGAGCCGAGCATTTGTTGATAAACATCAAAAATACCCAGCGCATCATCAGGTAATTGGTCGGCCAATTTGGCCGCCATATCTTTAAATTCCTTGCGCGTTTGAATAACGGCTTTATAAAAACGCTGAATTTGCGCCTCGCAGTCATACACCTTACGCAAAGAAACCGAGTCAAAGTCGGCCACAGGATAAGCGACATATGCAAAACCAATGGCAATACCGGGCGAACCAGGAATACAACGAATTTGCTGAGTACCAAAAGCCTTTTTCTGAGTTGCTTCTAGCTGTAACAACGAACGAGTTTCTGCGTGAGCCAGAACCGATGCCAACTGAACGGCCAAAGTGACAACAAAAGCTTCTTCGTCTTCATTAAATACTCGGCTGACTTTTTGCTGAACGGCAATAACCCCCAACACTCGGCGCTGATGAATAATAGGCACGCCCAAAAAAGCATTGTACTTTTCTTCTTTAACTTCGGGATATTGTTTGAATCGAGGGTGGGTTTGGGCACTGGCTATGTTTATTGGCTCTTCTCTTTGGCCGACAAAACCAATCAAACCTTCAGAGAAACCAATATTGACTCGGCCGATAGATTCGCGGCTCAAGCCATCTGTTGCCCGCAAAATGAAATGACGGGTTTCATAATTGGCCAAGTACACCGAGCAACACTCGGTATTCATGGCATCTTTAACATGACTAACCAAATTATTCAGCGCAACCGAAAGACTCGGTTCCTGATTCACTTCCTGAACAATACTGCGTAATCTGGTTAACATGTTGTTTTGTCCTGTTAAAACGCTTTTACCTCCAAAAGCGTCATATATGTCTACTTCCTACTTCTTCTTGGATCTCGGCGGTGACGCTGTAGTGCCACAGGAGCAAATTCTGTCATGGCTTTACGATAGACCTCACGTTTAAAAGAAACCACCTGACGCACCGGATACCAATAACTGACCCAACGCCAGTCATCAAATTCCGGATGATCGGTTTTAAGCAAATCAACTTCTTCTGATTTACATTTCAAACGCAGCAAAAACCATTTCTGTTTTTGGCCTATACACAATGGTTTACTGTCACGGCGAATGAGCCGTTTCGGTAATTTATAACGCAACCATTGTTTAGTGACCGCCAGTATTTCGACATCCTGAGGATTAAGCCCCACTTCTTCGTTCAACTCGCGGTACATTGCCTGTTCTGGTGTTTCTCCGACATCAATCCCCCCTTGAGGATACTGCCATGAGTTTTGACGATAACGCCTTGCCCAGAAAACTTGCCCTTTGTGGTTACAGATCACAATGCCGACATTTGCGCGAAATCCATCGGCATCAATCACAATAACTCCTAGCTTTTGATAAGCATTTATTCGATTCTTCCACAAAGCACGCCATTGGGCAAATTTTTATACCGAACAGCCCCAAAAAAAGCATTTTGTGAATAAAAAAAAGTTATAAATAGTTATACACAGAATAATAGCTTAACCACTGCAAAATCAACCTTTTCCACAAAATCTGTGTATATCTATGTCCATAACATTGTATGTAACGCCTTTTCAATCCAATAAAATACCGCCAAAAATGACAAATCAACATTTTATGACTAAATATCAATGAATTATGGGGTTATCAACAATCAAAAAGTTTCGAAGATCTAGATTCGATAACATTGAATAAAAATCATACACCAGCAACCTTATCCACATGCATTCGATTTTTTATTATTCACATTGTTTTATTTTACATCAGAATGACGTAGGAATGATCATGTGAAAAAGAAAGGTTATTTCTATTAAGGTATTAACTCCTTGGTTGTGGATAAATCGCGAGAAAATGTGATTAACTGTGAACTAATTCAATTTTCTGGGGATACATACAGTATAACAACATTAAATGCACACAGACAAGGGGTTTAATTTGCGTTGTTGAAGTGGCTGCTGGATAATAAAACACTCTGAAAACTAAGGTTATTTTATGCTCAGGCCTGCACCACCGCAAAGCAAAGCGCAACTGCTCGAACGCAGTCAAGCCATCGCCGGATTGAACCTTGCTGAACTGGCAACACGATTTGAAATTCCGATGCCGCAAAACCTCAAACGCGAAAAAGGCTGGGTTGGCCAACTGATAGAATTCGTTCTGGGTGCCGACGCAGGTTCAAAGCCAGTGCCCGATTTTGTCGACCTAAAGATTGAATTAAAAACGCTACCAATATCACAAACAGGTGACCCCCTAGAAACCACATTTGTTTGCGTGGCACCTCTGACAGGGATCACAGGTGTACACTGGCATAACTCTCATTTTCGCAATAAAATCCGTCAGGTGTTGTGGGTGCCTATTTTAGCCGAAAGGCAAATACCGCTGGCTGAGCGCGTGGTAGGCACGCCATTTTTATGGCAACTAGAAGGTGAACACGAGCAACTGCTCAAACAAGACTGGGAAGAACTCATGGATTTAATCGTTCTGGGCGATGTAACCGCCATCACCGCAAAAACAGGCCAATACCTGCAACTACGACCTAAGGCCGCACATTCGCGTATTATGACCAAGGCTTTCGATTTACAGGGCAATCCAATAAAGTCACAACCCAAAGGGTTTTATTTGAAAAAAGACTTTACCAGAATGGTATTAGCGCAGGCTTTTTCGTAACCAAAAAAAAACGGTCAAATGACCGTTTTTTTAGTTTGATTAAGATTGTCAATTAATCAGAATACTTGGCGACCAAAGCATCATACGCACCGTTGTTTTTAATCGCTCTTAGCGCTGAATTAAAATCACTAACGACCTCGGGTTTAACTGCCGTTCTGCTGAACATCACATAAACGTCACCAGTGCTGATTTTCGCTTGATGGGCTGCAATGTATTTGTCTAATCCTTTGCGGCGAATTAACGAAGCGCCAACAAAACTGTCTTCTAGAAAACCATCAATATCACCATCTATCAAACGCGCTAGATTAATTTCGCCCATAAAGGCCGGTTTGAACAATCTAGCAAATTTGTCATCATCCATCAGGCCGCTAAGCTCTTCGCCGTAAAAATACTCACCGATAGTGCCAAGCTTGTGGTTATCGCGAACAAAGTCGGCTACAGTGGCCTGACGGTATTTGTGCTCTTCGTCTGCCCGAATATACAGCTGAAACTCTTCACTACGATAGGGTTCTGAAAAGTGTGCAAAGGCTTTACGCTCTTCAGTGATTGATGCACCCAACACAAAATCTATTTCGCCGGCTTTTAACAGTGTCAGCAAATTGCCCCAAGATTCTTGCTTGTACTCAACATCACAATTGAGTTCCTCGGCAACAAGATTGATCAACTCAATATCCAATCCTTGAATTTTGCGACCAAAGCCAATAAATTGATACGGTTCCCAAACGTCAAACCCCATGGTGAATTTGCAGGTTCGCGGCTGCGTTTTTTCAGGCGCTGTTTTAGCTACTTCGCTGACAACCTTTTCGCTGGCTGCCGCATTTTGCGTGGTCGAAGTTTTGGGTTGTGGACTACACGCGCCAACGACAGCTACAGTGCATGCGATAAGGAAAATACGCCAATTCTTTTGCCAATTATTTTTCATTTGAACCCCATACTTGTTGTTGTTATAAACTTGCCGCTTTGTTGATATTAAGCGTAGCAGAGCATAATAATTTTGTGCAAATGTTTGTGTTTTAAAGCTAAATTTGCATCTAAGTGATTAATATTTAATCTTTTGTTACAAGCGTTCATTTGAACACTTTAAAATTTGAGAATATGGGTATGGAGGGTCCGTCTGAGCGACGACAGAAAACTGCGAACAGACGCTAAAAAACGTCGCTCTTAAATGACATATTTCAGTTCAAGCTTGAACATTACGTAAATTTACCCCGATTTATGGTAGCAATGTATCAAAACCGAAAAATTTATCACACAAAAGCGCTATCTCTTACCTCCAAGCGATTGATTTAGGGCCAGTATTAAAGATATCATGTACACCAGAACGGTCGGTAATATCAAAACGGGACTATAGTAAAATCCGGCGAACCGTAAATCCGAATGGATCAGAATTTTGGTTTTGATTTGTTCATAATATCTACAACCACAATATTAACAAATTAAGCAGGTATGTTATGAAAAGATTGGCCAATGTAGCCAAACGAGGCTGTCCAGAATGCATGAGCAAGGGCGCAGCTAAGTGCAAAAATTGCCAAGGCAAAACTTGGATGTTTGACTGGTATAAGAACGACTCTGACGAATGGGAACATATCCCAGGTCAGGCTAAAAAGTAAGTGTTTTATTGGCTGCTTAAACGAATACTTTATTCGTTTAAGCAGCCTAATAAGATCCTTGCAATATTGCGTACTGAGGGACCTCGCTCCCCTAGTACGCCATTAATTCTATTTCTCTTCTTCTCTCTTTTCTAACACCATCAACCAATTCGACAAAAGCTTGATTAAACCCTGTCGTAAAACATATATGCACAACCAAATGTTGAAACCTCTTCAGGCATAATTGCGGGCACCCTAACCGCTCATTCGTCATGAGAATGCCATTGCTGTTGCCCATAAAAAACGGGCCATTCAGCCCGTTTTTTTGCTGCCACATCGTGGCACTATATCAGTTTAATCTAATAGTCAATTAAACCTAATCGTCAGTTTAACCTAATCCCGATAGCTATCAACCGCAGGACAAGAGCAGATCAAGTTACGGTCACCAAACACGTCATCAATACGACCGACAGTGGGCCAGAACTTGTCTTTGGCTACAGCAGGCACCGGGAAGGCTGCATACATGCGGTCATAACCTCTATCCCAATCACCGCTTAATACGTCGGCCACTGTGTGTGGTGCAAAGTGCAATGGGTTATCGTCGAGTTTCCACTCTCCTCTTTCAACTTTATCTATCTCGCCACGAATAGACACCATAGCTTCGATAAATCGGTCAATTTCGACTTTCGATTCACTTTCAGTCGGCTCAATCATCAAAGTGCCAGCTACTGGGAATGACATGGTAGGCGCATGAAAACCGTAATCCATCAAACGCTTGGCAATATCCATTTCAGTGATACCTGAGGTTTCTTTTAATGGACGCAAGTCAACGATACATTCATGAGCAATGCGTTCGTTACGGCCAGTGTACAAAATTGGGTATTGCTCGCTAAGTTTCTTAGACAGATAGTTAGCGTTCAAAATAGCCATTTCAGTTGACTGACGCAAACCATCGCTGCCCAGCATAGCCACATAACTCCACGAGATTGGCAATATACCACCACTGCCGTAAGGGGCGGCAGATACCGCGCCGTTACCTTCGTTTGGACCTTCAACATTGGTTACGCTATGGTTTGGTAAAAACGGTGCCAAATGGCTTTTCACGCCGATTGGGCCAACACCCGGACCGCCGCCGCCATGTGGAATAGCGAAGGTCTTATGCAAGTTAAGATGCGACACATCAGAACCAATTGACCCCGGTGATGTAATACCCACCTGAGCATTCATGTTGGCGCCATCCATATAAACCTGACCACCATTTTGGTGAATAATGTCACAAATCTCAATGATGGTTTCTTCGTAAACACCATGGGTCGACGGGTAAGTCACCATCAAACACGCCAAGTTATCAGCCATTTCTTCTGCTTTGGCTTTTAAGTCGGCGACATCGATGTTACCCAACTTGTCGCATTCAACCACAACTACTTTCATGCTGGCCATTTGCGCCGATGCAGGGTTGGTGCCGTGCGCCGAGCTTGGAATAAGGCAGATGTTTCTGTGACCTTGGTCAATGCTTTCAAAATATTTTCTAATCGCAATCAATCCAGCATATTCACCCTGTGCACCAGAGTTTGGCTGCATTGACACTTCATCGTAACCTGTAATGTTAACCAACCAATCTGACAGTTCGTTAATCATGGTGTGGTAGCCAACAGCCTGATTGGCCGGTGTAAACGGGTGAAGTGATGAAAACTCAGGCCAAGTGATTGGGATCATCTCGGCAGTTGCATTGAGTTTCATGGTGCACGAACCTAAAGAAATCATTGAGTGGTTCAATGCCAAAT
Organism: uncultured Alteromonadaceae bacterium; assembly: GCA_938085045.1. Classification (GTDB taxonomy): domain Bacteria; phylum Pseudomonadota; class Gammaproteobacteria; order Enterobacterales; family Alteromonadaceae; genus JABSOG01. Next base: position 27,224 of record CALKGI010000217.1, on the reverse strand, counting down.
CTTTGTTTTCTAAACGCTTAATATAGCGCAGCATTTCAGTTTCAGAATGATAGCTGTTGAAAACGTCGTGACTTAGCGGCGAGTCAGTGCGTTGCAAATGTGCAGGAATAGAAGTTGAACCATTGGCAACAATCTGCTGATCTAATGCTTCAACATTCAAACCATGGCCTTCACCAAGGATAATGTCAAACAACTGGTCGATATCGTCACGAGTGGTTTCTTCAGAGAAACTCAAACCAACAGTATCAGACAAATCAGTTCTAAAGTTAACACCTGCTGCCAAACCGCGTTCAACAATCGCGTCTTTGTCACTGACTTTTAAGGCAACCGTATCAAACCAAGTGTCGTTAACCAGTTCAATACCTTTGTCTTTCATACCCGCTGCAAAAATGTCGGTCATGCGGTGAATGCGTCCAGCGATGGTTTTAAGACCTTCAGGACCGTGGTATATAGTGTAAAATGCGGCCATGTTGGCCAACAATACTTGTGCAGTACAGATGTTTGAGTTGGCTTTCTCGCGGCGGATATGTTGCTCACGAGTTTGCATTGCCATACGTAGTGCCGGGTTTCCGGCGCGGTCTTTAGATACACCAATGATACGGCCCGGCAATGAACGTTTGTATTTGTCACGAGTCACAAAAAAGGCAGCGTGTGGACCACCAAAGGCCATTGGTACACCAAAGCGCTGGGTTGAACCCAATACTGCATCGGCACCCAACTCACCCGGAGATTTAAGCATGATCAAACTCATGATATCAGCGGCAACAGCCACGATACCTTTTTTGGCCTGAATCTCGCCAATCAAACCCGAGATATCAGTGATTTGTCCTGTAGTACCGGGGTATTGCAACAATGCACCAAAAATATCATGGTTAACTGCGTCGCTTGCAGGTCCACTGATAACTTCAAAACCAAACTGGTCGGCACGAGTTTTGACTACGTCAATGGTTTGTGGGTGAACGTCATCGGCAATAAAGAAGGTGTTGCACTTTTTGTTTTTTGAGACTCGCTTGGCCAGTGCCATCGCTTCGGCTGCGGCAGTGGATTCATCAAGCAAAGAGGCGCTGGCCAAATCCAATCCGGTAAAGTCGATACACATTTGCTGGAAGTTCAGCAATGATTCCAAACGACCTTGAGCAATCTCTGGCTGGTAAGGGGTGTAAGCGGTGTACCAACCTGGGTTTTCAAGCACGTTACGTAAAATAACATTAGGCACCAGCGTTGGGTGATACCCCATGCCGATGTAAGATTTATACATTTTGTTTTTGCTGGCAACGCTTTTAAGATATTTTAGCGATTCCACTTCGGTGCGACTCTCGCCTACCGTCAAACCTTCGTTCAAACGAATAGACTCAGGTACTGTCTGATTAATCAGTTCTTCCATGCTATCTACACCAAGGTAGCTTAACATCTCGTGCGCCTGCGTTTCGCTGGTACCGATATGCCTTTTGATGAAGTCTTGTTTTTGCTCAAGCTGCTCAAGTTTTTGGGATGAAGAGTGAGTCATAGAAGTGTGTATCCTGTATAAACCATTAAAAAGTGCTGATTAAAGTGATCAGTCACCAGTAAAACGAAGTTCTATATACATAAAACCCCGGTAAGGCCGGGGTTTTAATTATTTCGGGGTAGCAGTATTAATCTTCGTCGACGATGTCTTTGTAACCGTCGGCGGTCAAAAGCCCATCAAGTTCGCTGACATCTTCAGCTTTAATCTTGTACATCCAACCGTCACCAAAAGCGTCAGAGTTAACCAATTCAGGTTGGTCTTCCAACTCTTCGTTAACAGCAACAACTTCACCTGTTAATGGTGCATAGATGTCAGAAGCGGCTTTTACTGATTCAGCTACGGCGCAATCTTCGCCTTGGGCTAAATTGTCACCAACATCAGGCAACTCAACAAAAACCATGTCGCCCAATAAACCTTGGGCATGTTCTGTAATGCCAATGGTGAATGTGCCATCACCTTCGTTACGAACCCACTCATGTGAAGCGGCATATTTTAATTCTGCTGGAATATTGCTCATTTTTTAAATTCCTTAACCTGGATTGTTTAAACTGATAAAGCGTAAATAAATTATTCTAGAATACTTTTTGACCTTGGCGAACAAAACAAGGCTTTATTACGTCAACGGCAATGGTCTTTTTACGCATTTCAACTTCGGCAGTATCACCTGTTGAAGCAGGCACTCGCGCAAGCGCAATACTGTGACCCAAAGTTGGCGAGAAAGTACCGGACGTTATCACACCTTCACCACCTTCAACAATCACTTTTTGACCTGTACGCAAAACACCCTTTTCTTTCATGACCAGACCGACTAATTTGTCTGTGCCATCGGCCCTTTGTTTGGTTAACGCAGCACGACCGACAAAGTCACGGTCTTCTGGTTTCCACGCAATCGTCCAACCCATATTGGCCGCCAACGGTGACACAGTTTCGTCCATGTCTTGACCATAAAGGTTTAAACCGCCTTCAAGGCGCAACGTATCACGAGCACCTAAACCACAAGGTTTAACACCTGCGTCGAGCAATCGTTGCCACAAGTCAGCGCAATCGTTTTCGTTAACGATAATCTCGTAACCGGCTTCACCGGTATAACCAGTTGTGGCAATAAAGAGCTTGCCAGCTTGCACACCAAAGAAAGGTTTCATACCCGCAGTTAATGCGTTTTCTTCGTCTGTTAATAAGGTGGCGACTTTTTCTATCGCTTTAGGACCTTGAACCGCAATCATCGAATATTCTGGACGTTCTGTTAACGTCACGGCAAAACCGTCAGATTTAGAACCCATCCAAGCCAAATCTTTTTCACGAGTGGCTGAGTTAACCACTAAGCGGTAATTCTGCTCATCAAAGAAGTAAACAATCAAATCATCAACCACACCGCCGTCATCGGTCAGCATACCTGTATATAACGCTTTACCTGGAGTTTTGAGTTTACCGACATTATTGGCCAACAAATAACGCAAGAAAGGTTTAGCATCTGCCCCTTTGACATCAACAATTGTCATGTGAGATACGTCAAACATACCGGCGTCTTGACGGACCGCATGATGCTCTTCTATTTGTGAGCCATAGTTGATTGGCATTTCCCAACCATGAAAATCGACCATTTTTGCGCCGGATTCAATGTGTTTATCAAATAAAACGGTTCTGCTTGTCATAAAACACCTATAAGTTTGTGCGTTACTGCCGAAAATGAAAAATCGATTATAGCCTATGAATTGACGCTAAGATAGCCCCTTCGCATTAGTAATACTAATACCTAAAAGCATAGTAAGTTAGTCCCTTAACAACGGTTTGGCAAGTTCAGGTAAATCGCCAGTTAAACCCATTGCCTGTTTAATAATCTGCTCTTTTGCTGGGAGCACATTATCGGCCAGTAACAAACCACTGCTGCGCACAAATTTAAGCAACGGATTGGCCCCACTGAACATTCGTTTGAGTGCTTCCATGGCACCAATTAGGGTTTGGGCTTCGGCTTTTCGCCACCGCTCGAAACTGCGTAAATTCGCTACATCGCCCAAGTCTTCACGGTTTTGATGCAATTGAGTCAGCGTTTGTGCCAGCGTTGCAGCATCCAAAAGTCCCAAGTTCATACCCAATCCTGCCAGTGGATGAAGGGTGTGTGCGGCGTCTCCAATAAGGGCAACTCTTGGCTTTACCCATTGCCGGGCGTACCGCATTTTTAGGGGGAAAGCTTGCCTTTCGCCCTGAACTTCGCATAAACCCAAACGTCCATCGAAAGCCACCGTTAACGCCTGATTGAATTGTTTTTGTGTGCAATTTAGAAGTTGTTCCGCAGCTTTGGGACTGGTCGACCATACGATGGAGCAAAGTTTTTGTTCACCTTTTTTATCGCTTAATGGCAAAAATGCCAAAGGACCGTCAGGTAAAAAGCATTGAGCAGCACATTGTTGATGCGGTAATTCTGTGTGAATAGTCGCAACTATTGCATGATGTTGGTAATCCCAAAAGGTTATAGGCATATTCATTTTTTGGCGAACAAAAGAATTGGCGCCATCAGCAGCCACCAACAACTGGCCGATAATAGGTCGGCCGTCATCCAGTGATACCAACACTTCACGTTCACCAACATTAAGCTTTTCGACCTTATGGCCAAACAGCAAAGTCACCGTGTCGCTGTGTTGTTGAAGTTTACTCACCAACGCATTGCGAATCACTTTGTTTTCAACAATATGACCAAGCTGAGGGTAATGAATTTGCTCTGATGAGAATGTGATAGAGCCAAAACTGTCTTTATCCCACACATGCATTGTTTCATATGGTGCCGCACGAGTGTCTATCATGTCTTGCCACACGCCAAGGCGAGTAAAAATAGCTTGGCTTGCACTACTGAGGGCACTAACCCGTAATTCATGGGCTTCACCGAGCGGTTGCTCTTCTGGTTGAGCGTCGATGACCACAGCCGGAATATTCTGTTCGGCCAATGCCAGCGCCAATGTCAGGCCAACACAACCACCGCCGATGATCACAACATCTGTTGATATCATTTGTTTGGTACTCTCTTTTTCATATAAAGATGCGCAGCAGATTTATTTTTTATTAAAACCCATCGCCTGATTAGCCAAGGGTTGTTTGAGGTTGTCGAACATTTGCATGGTTAACAGCCCCATCGTTCGCCCCAGAGCCAGCAGTTTATTGTCATTTGAAAACAAACGCACTAACGAATCAGTCATGTTAATCACTGAATCAAGGTCTTGGCGTCGCATTTGTTGATATTGCCTCAGCGCAGCATAGCTGCCGATATCTTGCCCATCGAGTGTGCATTGAGTAATGAGCTGTCTCAGCGCTTCGATGTCTCGCATACCCAGGTTAAAACCTTGACCGGCAATAGGGTGAATGGTGTGTGACGAATTACCCACCAGCGCCACGCGATGACTAACAATGTCGTTAGCCACGTTCAGTGCCAAAGGATAACTGAATCGATTGCCCACCTTTATAAGCTCACCGGCACGATAACCAAAGGCGCTTTGTAACTCGGCTAAAAACTGCTCGTCGTCCCAAGCCAGCATAGTGTCGACAATGCTAGGCTCAACGCACCACACCAGCGAATAACGATTGTTGGTTAATGGCAACAAGGCCATGGGACCTGATTTGGTAAAACGTTCAAATGCTTGATTGTCGTGACCGTTTTTAACTTCGACATTGGCAATAATTGCTGCTTGATGATAATCGCTGACTTGGTTGTCGATTTTAAGCAGTTGGCGGGTTTGAGACTGGCCACCGTCGGCCACTAGTAACAGTTTGGCTTGCAGGGTTTGCCTGTTGTTCAAGGTTACCGTTAGGTGGTCTTGGTGTTCGTCGATTTTGGCAATTTTGGCCGGACAAAACCACTCGGTCTTTGACTTTTTTGGCTCAGGGCTGTTTTCTGGCTCAAGGCTGTTTTCTGGCTCAAGGCTGGCAATCAGCTGCTTGCCAAGATGGCGAACTTCGAGTACAAAACCCAGAGCCGACAAATTAAATTGCTCGGCTTTAAGGTAGCTCTTACCTATATGGCCTCTATCTGATACATGTATTTTGTGAATGGGTTCAGCGTACTCTTTAACCCTATGCCATACGCCATAGTCTTCGAGCAATGCCCTAGACCCCTGTGCAATTGCAAGGGCTCGGCTGTCGAAACTTGGTTGATTGTCTGAAGTTGGAGGTACAGCTTCAACAATGGCGATAGACAAAGAAGGTGTTGACTGACTCAAGGCTAGGGCAAGTGTTGCCCCAACCAGACCGCCACCGGCGATGACGATATCAAACGATTGTGGTGTCATGTTATTTGCTTCAGTGTACTTAGTGCAGGGTTATTTTGTTTTTACCAGAATCAGGGTTATCACCCAATTCACTAAAACACATAATGCTCGAAATACGTACATATTCGTGTACTTCAAAAAACGCATTTTCGTTTTCTTCGCTGTCAGGCAAATCTGAAGCCATTTTGCAAATTTCGGCAAAATCTTGTATCGCTTCATTGACATCTTCTGACGCGTCATTCAGTACTTGTTTGTTGATACCAAAACCGAGCAAAAACCCTTGGGTCCAACCGGCCAGTGCAGTAGACCGAATATGCAAAGGTTCATCGTCATCGGGTAACAGTGGCGTAAATTGAAAATCTTCATCAACCAAATTGTCCCACACTTGCTTGAACATAATTTCAAGTTGTTCAACGACACTTTGGTGAAAGCTCAGGCCTTGGTGGAAAAAATCAGCGATGGGTTCAATCCAGTGTGAGTCGTTGGCTTTAGTACCACCACACAACAATCCGGCGATCACACCATGAATTTCAGACGGATTGGCAAAAACTTCGTGACGCTCAAACAGCGCCTGCATTTTGTCTAAATCTAACACAGAATTATCTGTCATTTGGGCTATGCTTTAAAAATAAGAGGGTTAAAACAATCGTATCACCCACTTGCCGCTGAATCTACTATAGATTTAAAACACAACCCAAAGCTGGTGCCCTATATTTAAAACAAAAGACAAAACCGCGGCCCACCAGTGAAGTTATTTAATGAATTTGATATGAATGGGTAGCCCATCGAATTTTATTGCAAACCAAACCACTCATGTTTTATAGTCTTGCCTGACCTTTTTTTTTCGCGATTAGATACAATAACGTGAAAAGTGCCGGACTCATAAAACCCAAAGCAGAGAGCATAAATGACGCAACGAATGGTGAAGATAACCCTTCTTGGCAAAGAATACACTGTCAACTGTCCCCCGGGGCAAGGTGAACAGTTGCGTCATGTCGTTGAGGAGGTCGAAAAAAGGATTGAAGACACCCAAAAGAAAACCATGCTGCAAACCAATGAAAATATCTTGATCATGACAGCACTGAATATGGCGAGCGACCTGTTAGAGCAAAAAAACCAACTCGACTTGCTGCAAACCGGTAAGAAACGTAAGGTTTCTTGAAATAAGGTTATTGGCCAACCCACACTCTGTTAATCTTTCTCCGTGAACCTCCGTGTCACCGCGCCTCCGTGTGAAGCTTTCTCTTTAAAACACAACTTACACAGGCAAAGTCAGCGTAAAAGTACTCCCTTCCCCTTCTTTAGATTCTACAGTCAAACTACCACCGTGCTTTTGCACAATACGATAAGACACAGCCAAACCAAGGCCAGTGCCCTCACCTACTTCTTTGGTGGTATAAAACGGTTCAAACATTTTGGCTTTGTTTTGACTACTCATGCCACAGCCGCTGTCCCTAACCGAGACTTTAACGCTTTTCCCTTCCATCGCACAACTAACAATCACCTTTCCGGGTTCTTTAATGTTCTGTTGCAATTGTTTTTCTCTAATGGCATCGCAGCCATTAAGCAACAAATTCATAAATACCTGATTTAATTGCGCCGGATAACAAAATAACTCCGGCTCACCTTCAAACTCAGTCAAAAACTCAGCAACATTCGACTTTTTGGTCTTCACCAAATTAATGGTAGAGCGCAGGCAATCTGTCAGTACCACGGTTTTTTTATCAGCAGCATCAAGCTGAGTAAATACCCGTAAATCCTGAACGATATTTTTAATCCTGGCACTGCCGTCTTTAATGGTAGATAGGTGCTCATATAAAGGTTGAAATTTCGCTCTAAAACTATCTAGTACTGTCTGTTCGGCATTGTCTCCAGCCAATTCAAACAGAAACTTTTGAAACGCTTCTAAGTCAACTCTTAGTGTCTGCACACTGACATGCACAAAGTTCGTCGGGTTATTCAATTCGTGCGCAATACCTGCTGTCAAAGTACCTAAAGAAGCCATTTTTTCGGTTTGCACTAAATGCTGCTGGGTTTCTATGATCTCTCGGTTTTTCTGCTCTACTTCTTGGTTTTTTTGCACCAACTCAGCTGTACGCACGGCCACTTTGCGCTCCAGCTCTAAATTAATTTCATGTTCGTAATAATACTTACGCCGCTGAGCGTGAATGTAAGCCAATACTGGCGTAGCCAATAACAGCACATAAATGGTATAAGCCCACCAAGTTTTCCATGGAGGCGGCAATAAAGTAATTTTTAACGAATGCCCTTCTTCATTCCAATAACCATCTTTATTACCTGCTTTTACACGTAAGATATAATTACCAGCCGGAATGTTGGTATAAGTGGCCCAGCGTTTTTTAGCACCAGTGTAAACCCAATCCTTGTCCCAGCCTTTAAGTTGATAAGCATAGCGATTTTTCATCGGATTGGCATAATGTAAAGCGGCAAACTCAAACGACATAACATTTTGTTCGTGATTAAGCACCAACTCATCCAGCGCATCAATCGCTTGTGGTAAGGCAAAATCAGACAGCTCATCCAAGTGTGGACTACCTGTCACAGACACTGGCTGATTGGCCAACAAAAATTCGGTCAACATTACAGGAGGCACTTGCGTATCGTCGGTGATCTTGCCAGGATAAAATTGATTGAAGCCATTAATGCCACCAAAAAACAACTCACCCGCACTGTTTTTGTGATAAGCCTTAAAATTAAATTCGTTACTTTGCAGGCCATCGTTAACGTTGTAGTTTTTGAACACCTCTTCAATAGGGTCAAAACGAGATAGGCCATTATTGGTACTGAGCCACAAATGCCCTTTATCATCTTCTAAAATACCGTAGACCACATCATTGGCCAGCCCTTGCAACTCGGTGTAACGGGTGAATTTTCCGGTGTCAACATCATATCTATTCAACCCACCAAAAGTGCCCAACCACAAGGCTCCTTTACTGTCGATGTGAATGGCTATCACCGTATCATTACTAATGCTGTCGGCATTATCTTGTTGATGGTAAAAGTGTTCGAACTTTTGCTCTTTAGTGTCCAAGCGGCTCAACCCGCCGCCGTCAGTACCCACCCACAAACTGCCTTTACCATCGTCTACTAGCGCATAAACCATCTCAGAGCGTAAGCTCATGGCATCGGCACCACTTTGACCCAAACGGTAAAAACGCCGGGTTTTGACATCAAAACGATTCAATCCATTACGAGTGCCTACCCAAAACGTGCCGTTTCTACCACCAACAATCGTAAAAATATTATTGTGACTGAGACTTTGCGCATCTGCCGGGTCATTAATGAAATGCTCAAAAGTATCGGTTTGGGCGTCATAACGATTTAATCCGCCACCGGAGGTACCAATCCATAAAATGCCCTGCTCATCTTCAAACAAGGCATAAATATTGTCACTGCTGAGACTATTAGGCATGTCCTTTTGGTGTTTAAACTGCTTAATCTTTCCTGTTCTGCGGTCAAAACGATTCAAACCCGAGTTAAAGGTGCCTATCCACAAATAACCCTGACGGTCTTCATGAATTGCGCTGATACTCTTATTACTTAGCAACGGCAACTGTCTAAATAAGCCAAAGCGTTCAACCAATATGTCGTACTTATTCAGCCCGGCCCCTTCGGTACCAACCCAAAGTGCCTTGTTAGAGTCTTGAAAAAGAGAAAATACACTGTCGCTGCTGAGGCTATGCGGATCACCGTTGCTGTGTTTGAAACGAATGAAACTTTCACGTTTTACACCGAGTCGATTGAGCCCACCACCAAAAGTACCCAGCCATAGTCGGCCTTTACTGTCTTCATTAATGGCAGTGACATTATTATGACTCAAGCTACTGAGGTTGCCTGATTCATGTTTGAAATGGCTAAAATGTCCAGTTTGGTGATCAAAACGATTCAACCCGCCCTGAGTACCCAGCCAAAGCACCGATTGATGATCTTGAAAAATCGTGTAGATATGATCGTTACTCAAACTGTTCGGATTATCACTATCATGCTTAAAGTGCGTAAAACCACCACGCGCTTCCAATCGATTCAAACCGCCACCAAACGTCCCCACCCACAAAACATCACGGTTATCTTGAAATATTGAGCGCACTTGATTGTGACTGAGGCTCAGACGATCGGACGGGTCATGTTCAAATCGGGTAAATCGTCCAGATTGAGGGTCAAAACGATTAAGACCTTCCGAAGTACCAATCCACAACCTTTGCTGATTGTCTTCTAAGATGGTTTTTACATCATCGTCGCTGAGGCTATAAGTATCATTTTCTTGATGACTAAATCGTTCAAAACGTTGAGTTTGATGATCGTAACGATTTAAACCGTTGGCGGTACCAACCCATAAGGTCGAAGACGCATCCTGATAGATAATGGCAATACGGTTATTAGAAATGGAGCTTGGGTCTTTGGGATCATGACGGAAGATTTTAAACTCATAACCATCATAACGATTAAGGCCATCGTCTGTCGCAAACCACAAAAAACCATGACGGTCTTGTAACATGCTATAAACCGAGTTTTGTGATAAACCATCATCAATAGACAGATGTTTAAAACGAGTAACTAGCCCAGAAGCCAAAACGGGCACAGAATGTATGATGAGCAACAGCAATAAAATAAGGCGCATTATGGTTTCTTGATTTTTATTAAATAAAGCACAGCTGACTTTTCGATAGCCATTATATTACGGCAAAACAGAGGTAAATGTCACATAGGTTTGTACTAGCTGTGAAATAGATGTGAGAAAACGTTAAAAATTAGAACAAAAGGCAGTTAAAAAGAAGAGGGAAGCGAAGATAATGCGGGGTATTGTACGAGGCGGCTGTTTCTAAACACAGACTTGGTTTATGTCTCATTTGCACGGCAAAAGCAAATGTACTACGTGACAAAAAACACTTTTCTGAGTTTTAACAGGAGCCTCGAAACACCTACTACGGGAGTTTAAATTTTCGATTAACGAGAAGCGAGTTACTTATCACCACCGCCCATGCTAATACCTTGTGGTCCAGGTCTTGGACCGGCAGAAAGGTTGGTTCTAAAACCGCGCTTTTTGTCTTTTTTGTTCGTTAAGTTGATTTGGGTAGCCGACGTTTGATCATTCTTGTTGGTTTGTATTTTATTCAAAATATTTCTCCGGATTTCATGAAAATGAATGAGTTGTCTATGTTTTACGCAATTGAATATAGCATGGGTTTTTAGTGGGTTCAACCGCGAACTGTTCACGTTTTAAGCGAAAACTATTTCTTTTGGTGCATTATGCACGTTTACTTGGCAAAGATGGCTTTTTAAACCAATAACTTGACGACCAATTGCCATTGAATAAAAAAAAATTAAATTAGCGAGAAAACAAGTATTGACAGACCGTACGCTACAAAGCAGTTGATACCACTTTACGAGGCTATTGAGTGGATATTTATCAAGCGGGTGAAACACAAACTTTAGATTTTTTGAGGGAACAAGCATTGCAAATAACAAGGTTGACGTCATTCATGTTTTGTCTCATTTGCATCAAGTGAGCAAATGTACGACATGACAAAAACATGAAGAAAAATCGTTTAATTAAACGATACCAGACTCATTTGCAGGTCAGGCAGCTTAAAACGATGATTTAGAAAGAATTATTTATCACCGCCGCCCATGCTTAAGCCTTGTATTACTGGCTCTTCTGAGCGATCAGGTTTTGGACCGGCCGAAACACTGGTGCGAAAAGTGACTTTCTTATCAGCTTTTAGCTTAGTGTCAGTCTCAATTTCGTTAGCTTCGGTGTTTTGGTTTGACTGTGTTTTATTCAACATAATGCTCTCCGTTTTAATGATAAAATGTGAACTGTCTAAATTTCACGCCACAGAATATAACACGGGTTTTAACTTAGCTCAACTATAAATATGATTATTTTTTAATCCTTTTATAATCTTTTTGAGGCCTTTACCATTGTTTAGTAATTAAGCTGCTGTTTTAAACTAACATAGTGCTCATAGATACCTTTTTTCTTCAGCTAAACAGCATACACAAAAGACTACAAGCGTTAATAATTAAAGCCTACAGGACATTTAGTGCGTGTTTTTAAGCAAATAAGTCATTTTAACATCTAAGCCAAAAGGCAGTGTTTATTAGTGGAATTTTTTGCGATACTGCGCAGGGGTGGTATCAAAAGATGCTCTAAAAGCACTACAGAAACTGGCTTGAGTCGAAAACCCTGTGGTGTCGGCAACGTTTGCCAAAGGTTGGTTAGAGTTTTCCAATAATAATCTCGCCCATGCAAGCCGCCTAGAATTGATATATTGCATTGGCGAATACCCTACATCCAAAGCAAAATGTCGTGAGAAATTACGCTTACTCATGGCACATCGTTCAGCCAAAACACAGACCGACAAATTGTTTGATAAATTCTCTTCAATCCAGTCGATAAGCCCAGCAAAACGTTGGGCTTTACTTTGTGATGCCAGCAAATGACTGAACTGATTTTGACTACCCGACCTTTTTGAATACATTACCATCTGCTTGGCGATGTTCAGGGCAAGTGGCCGACCATAATCTTCTTCGATAATAGTCAACGCCAAATCGATACCCGCGCTCAACCCCGCAGATGAGTAGATATTGCCAGACTGACGATAGACGTTGGCGTCATCTACCTCAATATCAGTAAAGTTGTCACGAATGATGTCGCCATGACGCCAATGAGTCGTGACTTTGTGGCCAGCCAAAAGCCCGGCTTGAGCTAATATCAAGGCACCAGAACAAATACACACCACCCTTTCACATTTGGCGGCATGCTTGCCAACCCAAGTAGCCAAACCATCTTCCATATACCCTTTTATGTCAGGTTTCATCCCCGGTACCAGCAGCATATTCAATGATTGATCATAGTCATCAAAGCCATGGTCGGCATATAACTTAACACCAGACATAGTCGTCACAGGGCCTGCTTTTGCGCCGATAAGCTCGATTTGATAACCGCAATCACTACGACCAAGCGTTTCACGGGCCAGCAGATTAACAAAATTAAAGGCCTCGATTGGACCCGTTAAATCTAGCGCAATGCAATCTGTATACACTAGGGCGCCAATGCGTTTCAATCCGGCGGTAATTTTGGTCATACTTTCCTGAATCTGTTGGGTTACTTGGCTATAAACAAGGACAAAATGTGTGAGGATAATAATTGCGCGGACAATGCATGTCACTAAAACTAGTTAAACGGTATTTCTCCTTTAACTGGGTTTTATCAAAAAAAGCAGATAAGCTGAAAACCTCCTATTCAGGTTAAGGCTAACACCATGCATAAAAAGCACTTGCTTAGTTCACTGATTGTCGTTTTCGCGCTAGTTTTCAGCCTAGGCGCCACTGCGGTTAGCGATACCTCTAGCAACACCTTTAACAATACAGCCAACAAAACCTCAAACACTCATTTTAACAACCTTCTCAAGCAACTAGACGCCATACAAAAACAACACAAAGTCCCAGCCTACGCGGTCATCATCACATCACCAAAACACATACTGTTAGACCAAGTCAGGGGTGTCAGCTACGCAGGTTCAACGACACCAGTTTCACAAAATGCTTATTTTCGTATTGGTTCAATCACCAAAACCTTTGTTAGCCTTGCTACTTTAGCTGCGCAAAAACAAGGTAAGCTCAAGCTGACAAACAAGGCTAAGCGCTACCTTGACGGCAAAACATACACTAACGCTCACGCCCAAAAACACCCAGTAACCATAGAGCAACTGCTCGAACACACCGGAGGGTTCACTGACATGGGTCGTAAAGAATTTGCCTCAAATGATGTGGTCACCCTAACACAAGGATTAAAACGGTTTGCCAGCGCACGGCAAGTAAAGTGGCAACCCGGGCAGCTTCACTCGTACAGCAATACAGGTTACGGATTGGCAGGCAGAATATTAGAACTGGCCACAAACAGCACCATAAATGACTGGTTGACGCGCACCGTGTTCAAACCGCTAGCAATGAACAGCGCCACCATGGAGTATAACAAGACAGTTAAAACGCATTTGATACCCGGCTATCAGGCTGATGGCATCACACCAATTCCCTACTGGAACATGATTTATCCTTCATTGGGTGCAATCAATTTACAACCTCGTGATATGGCCAAATTACTGCAACTCTACCTCAGCATAAATGCCAAAACTGCTATCGGCGGTTTTGACGAACAACAAATAAGGCGCCAAGAAACACCCAAAACCACATTGGCTGCCAAGCAAGGACTAAATTATGGCTATGGTCTGGGCTTGTATCAATGGTACAGCCATAAACAACTATTTTACGGCCATGGCGGCGATGCAGATGGTTACCTAGCCCAGTCCGGTTATCAAAAAACAGCTAAGCTAGGATACTTTGTGGTGATCAACAGCTTTAACAAACGCGCCAAAAGAGCAATGCAAAGAGCTATAGAGGGGTTTATTGCAGACAAGTTACCACCACAAAACATGATACCCGCAGCAGCAAAAGTAGATTTAAGTGCGTTGGCCGGTGCATATTACACCGCAGCCAACCGCTTTGGCTCCCGGTCAGAGCAACCTGCGTTATGGTTAAAATACTCTAACAACCAGCTTTATATCAGCCAATCGATAGATGATTGGGACCCGCTGGTACATACCGGCAACGGACTTTTCAGGCGAACCTTTGAACCCGCACCAACCACGGCCATTTTTGTCGATAACGGCCAATATTGGTTTCAAGGAGATGAGGGTAATTTTATCAAACGGTGATTGTTCAATTCAGCTCAAAACACCCGAGCCAAAAACTCGGTAGAAGGAATATCTGCCACATCTTGAGCTAACTTAACCATGCCCCAATGGTGCGCGGCGAATTCTTCACAAGGGTTCACCACATTATATTGCTTAAAACGCCAGTAAGATGTTGCGGTAGCGGCGTAACGAACAAACATTTGCAAGCTGGCTTTTTCGAGTTGAGCCAAGGGCCTCACTTTTTGATATCCGGCTATTAATGCACGTACCTTGGTAAAATCAATGGTTTGAGCACCTGCCTTGTCTGCCTCTTCACTTTTCACCTCAGTGACACAAGCACCAATAATGGCCATGCCCAGTTCAAACACTAGGTAATAGTGGCAAGCTTCTTCAAAGTCTATTAACGCTTTGAATTGGTTTTGCTCAAGGTCTTGTCCAAACAAAAAGTTGTCGTAAAACAAATCTCCATGAATCAAACCTCTTGGTAAATCGAGTGAAACGTTTTGGTATAAAAACGTTAATTCGTTTGCCAGCCAAGCCTCAAATTTTTTGTCTATGTTCAACCCTATTGCTAAGGGAAAAAAGGTTCGTCCGTAAGGGTGTTCGGTTGGAATATAATCAGGCGCTGAAATGCTGTTTAGTTTTGCCACCTGTTCACCCACTTGCTGTAACTGCGACTCATTTAAATGTTCCAGCACCTGCCCTTTTATATAGCTTTTGAGCATCACGGCTTTGCCTTCGAACGTAGTCAAAAGTGCATGGTCTACCGGGGTTATCAATCGCGTACAACAAATGTGATGTGATTCAAGCAGCTTCAACAACTGGGCGGTCACCGATACTTCGTCAAATGATTTGTCGTCACAAACAGTCAGCACATATTGAGCTTGTTCTGTTTTGACGATAAAACTTGAATTACCGTTGCCGCCAACCAGTGGTTTGTATTCAACCACGTTCAGCGCATAGTTGTGCATTAATTGCTGAACTTCAGCGTGGTTTAATTGAGTAAATGTTGCCATGGTTGAACTGCCTGAGAATGTCTATTGTCCGCGATTATCACCGCGATGCCCGCCGATGACAACTCAAATCACCAGACGCGGACATTTAACTTTGGCGTAGTTAACCCTTGCTCAAACTGTCTAGGTTCTTTTGATATTCAACCAACTTAGCATCCTTTTGCTTGCTGGCCAGCGACACCGCTTTTCGATAAGCCACACGCGCTTTTTTGCTATCTTTCATGGCCACATACCCATCACCCATGGCGTTATGCAAACGCGCAGATTCAGCATTTTTGTCGAGTAACTGTTTATATAATGCGATTGCGGCTTTGGGTTTGTTGTTGATGACATAAAAATCAGCAATTTGGAATGTACGCCTGAACTGCAACTGAGTAATAAAATTCTCTTTGGCAAAAATGTCCATAAAAAACTCAAACTTGGCAAAATCATCAGCCCGTATGGCCGCTCTGGCTAATCCGAACATAGTCCAAGATTGTAGCTCTGAAGAAAAGCCATACTGCTTGGCGCGAGTTTTGTTGTAGTGATAAACATAATCCATACCACCGAGCTGCTCAAATTCCTTTAGTGTATAAATGCCCAACTCAGGAAAATACTTAAAGTAGCTTTTTAAACCTTGATAAAGCGCCGCATGAGCGGTTGAGGTGTGCTGTTCACCCTCTATCACCCGGTACTGCCAGTTGAGTTTTTTCGGCATTTGTTTTTTCAGCAATTCGTTCAGTTCATCAGTGCCCTCAATCACCCCTTGTTCGTTAGCACTGACGGCAAAATGTAAAAAAGACTCGAATGAGTCATTACCCGGTCCTTTAAGCTTTTCGGCCAATCGCTGAACCTTCGACAAACCCGAGTTGGCCACGTTCACAGGAAAAGGGCTAGCGACAATGTGCCCATCAAACAAATGTGGTCGCTCAATCATCGACTCAATAGCCAATGCCCCTGCATATTCCCAACCAAAAATGATCCGCTCATCTGTGGTTCGGTAGCTTTTATCAATGTGAGTAACCAATTCTTTTTCAATAAAGTCGATAAACTTGCTGCTACCTAAATGTCTAAATCGTTGCGGATAACTGTTGTTAATACCCACCACAATAAAGTCAGGACTCACCTTAAACTGCGAAGTAAATGTTTGTGCGATGCTCGCACCAAGTAAAAACAACCGCTGACCATCGAGTATATAAAGGACAGGATAAGACTTATCGCCCGATTCATAACTGGGCGGCAAATAGATTTGAATATCTCGTACTTCATCCAATATCTTCGACGGCAATGAAATCTTTTGGCCAATGACATTGGCTTGTACTGTAACTGATGCCTGTGCGTTGGCGTTGGCGTTGCTAATGCAAAACAGCTGCATGATTAATGCAGCCATAAACAATTTGATTCTCATAAACATACTTTCCTTTTTTACTTAAAAACTGGGGCTCTCGAATTTGCGATTATATTATCGTGCCTATTCGTTTATACCTAACCGTCTCGGCGAGCGGTCTGGATATCAGGTTGAATAGTCAACCGCCTCGTTCTCCTTTATTACCCTAAGCACCACCAGCCCTCAAACTCACCCACAACCTCTATTACCCCATAAATCCAACCGGACCACCAGCAGACCCACTATCATAAAAGCGACTGATATTAGGCAAAACACTCCCCAACTGCTCGGGCTTAACCCCAAGCCACAGAGCCAATTCAGCAAAATAACTATCAGTTGATGTGGTTGGCAACAACACGCCTCGGCCAGTATCAAGGGGGTTATTAATAGCCAATGAAGGATATTGACCATACACTTTGCCGCCTTTTACAGCCCCGCCCATGATCATGTGATTGCCGCCCCAGCCATGATCAGAGCCTTTACCGTTTGAGGTCAGTGTTCGGCCAAAATCAGACGCTGTAAACGTGGTGACATTATTTTCCATGCCAATCTCGGTCATTGCGCTGTGAAGCGAGGCCATGCCTTTGCTCAGTACAGGCACCATTTTGGCCATATTCTTTAAAACATCGTCGTGATGATCCCAACCGCCATATTCTATAAAGAAGGTTTGTCTTTTCATGCCCAAAGTATTAGCGGCACTGATTGCTCGGGCAACCATCAGCAACTCTCTTGAGAATTCATCTTCACCAAATTGAGTGCCAAATGCAGCAGATGCACCAATGGCCTGCGACACCTTGGCGTTGGCACTAATCGACGAATTAAAGGCTTTAACGTAGGCTCTTCGAAAAATATTCTGGTAATTGTCGCCATACATACTTTGGATTGCATTGCTCGACAATCGACTGAGATCATCACCATCTTCATAACTAAGCAAGTCTATGGCGCCACTGCCACGTGCGTCTAGCTGATATTGCGAGGCAGTAACA
Organism: uncultured Alteromonadaceae bacterium; assembly: GCA_938085045.1. GTDB lineage: Bacteria > Pseudomonadota > Gammaproteobacteria > Enterobacterales > Alteromonadaceae > JABSOG01. The sequence goes on along the minus strand of CALKGI010000217.1, from coordinate 9,382 downwards.
CCTGACTGAAATAGATTATTGCCTGCCAGTGTCATGTTCATCGACAATGTTTGGTCGGCGTTTTGGCTGTGCATGATATCTGCTAACCGTCCGCCCCAACCAGTACCACTGCGCACATCAGGCAAAGACGACTGCCATTGGTCGATTTGGTCAGAGTGAGAATGCAAACCATACGGGAATACCGCCGTGTTATTGGCCAGTTCTTGCGTCGTAGTAGGTTTGACCAAGGTGCCGACGTTGGCCAAAAACGCCAAGTCACCGGTGTTGTACAACGACTGCACCTCAGTCAAATTGGGATGAATGCCCAGCGTTCGACCATTGTTTTCGCCGGCGTTCAAAGACAATAACTGACTTTTGCTAAGGGCCAAATCAGCGCGGGTTTTAGCATACTCTTGGTAACCAACATTGTCGGCTGGCACCAACAGGTTAAAAGAGTCTGCGCCGCCAGCCAACAGTATGCATACCAATGCTTTATAGTCACCGCCTTGGTGTTGTGGCTGCGCGTTGGCCGCAGAGCAAAAGCTGGCCAAAGAAGACATCATGACAGTTGATGCCACGCCGAACTTAGCTGATTGTTTTAAAAAATCGCGTCTTGAAAGGGTTTTACTCATCATTTTTCTCCCGGGCAGTGACAACACTGCCCCAGTACAATTGGTTTATAAAGCTGCGGCGTAATCGGGTGATACCATCATCAGGTATATACCTAGCAGAACGCGTTTTTTGGCGTCACTTACACCGGTTATTGCGGTATAAATGGCCGCTCGGCTATTCGGCGTTAAAGTGCCATAAGTCAGCACCGAATCTAGGTGATCTATCAGTTTATTTGCATCACCTGCCAGCGCGGTTTCATAACTTAAATCAAACCAAACAGGGGCAAAGTGTTGTGGCGTAGCGAACACCTCTTCACCCAACAAGGTAAAGTGAAGGTAATTTTTTACGCCAATAACCGTTGCACTATTCACAAGCTGAAACTCAGGTGCCACCATTTTGGCGTCTTTGAGTTCGCCGTTGGGGGCAAAGTCCGGTTGAAAAAAGTTAAACACACTGGGTGAACTGAGGGCGAACTGATTGATATGTTCCTGTATTTCATAACCCTCGTTGTTATAGGTTCTATCGCTGCTGGTCGCATTGAAAGCACGATATAACTGGACTATACGTAAAAAGGGTTCACGCAATTTATTGGCTTTTGCCGATTGTGCTTCGGGGTCAGACAAAATAGCCCGAATCACGCTTTTCATATCACCTCGCGGGGTTTCATTAGTGCCATTAAACGCCGCTGACACTCTAGCAATATACTCAGGGCTGGGGTTTGAAGTCACCAATCGCTGAATCAGCAACCGGCCAATAAAAGGCCCTACATTGGGGTGGTTAAACAGGTTATCTATCGCCCCATTGATATCATCTATGCCTTTTTGTCCGGCTTTGAGTGTTTGGCCATTGAGCAGGGTTTTAGCCGTAACATCATGATGTTCATCGAACATTTTCATCGGTTGAGTAAAGTATACGTACCCTTCTTCATCATTGTCGCCAAACACAGCTTCAGGGCCTGAGTAACTTAAGCCAGTGAACACTTTGGCAAACTGTCTAATGGTGTCATTGTTATAAGTGGGAATATCGTGGTTTTGCCCATCCTTTTTACGACTGCCATCAAGGTTGAGTTCGAACAAACCAATGCTAAACAGTTGCATTACTTCTCGGGCATAATTTTCGTCTGGATAAATCCCTTTTTGCACATTCGCTTTGGCATTATTGAGGTGGCTCAAGTACACGCCCATCGTTGGATGCATGGTCACGTCAAACAGTAGATCTCTAAAATTGCCGAAACTATTGGTCAACAACATATCGTAATAACCAGGCAGTGGTTCAAGTTCGTCGCCCAGTTGACCCACTTTGTCTGAAACAACAAAAATTTCGCTAAGTGCCATGCCCACGCGTTGACGCAATAAATCTGGCGCGGTCATCACTTGAGTCCACCAAGAAAAACGGCGAAATTCGACCGGGTCGCCAAACACAGCGTCTGCCTTTTCGAAGTTATCAAAAGCCATGTAGGCCGCTAATAAACATTCTGAATAAGGTAAATGTTTACCTACTGGCAGTTTGAATTGCGACTCAACCCAAGCCGCTTCGCCCATTGTTGTCACTTGGGTAATGGTCGCGTAATTCGCCCCCAAAGTGGCATGATTAAGAAATCGAGAAGCCTGATTGGCTTGTTCGCTTGATACATTGAATACCGTTTTATTTGGCTCAGGGTGCGGGTTTTGACAAACGCCTATTGCACTGCCAGTGTTGCTGCCTCCTTCGTCCTCCCCTTCATCTTCGTCCTCTGCTTCATCTTCGTCCTCTCCTTCATCTTCGTCCTCTCCTTCGTCTTCGTCCTCTCCTTCATCTTCGTCTTCGTCTTCATCAGGCTGGCAAATCCACTTAGGCACACACTCCTCATCCTCAGACTCATCAGAACAAGGGTCTTCTTCGTCTATTTTATTGCCTAACTTACATCGCGGGTTTGGGCCAACAATCAACTTTTCTTGTTGTTCTTTGTCTTGTAAAATGGCCGGCGCAAGGTTGCCGCTTGTTGTTGCAGCGCCACTGGCGTAACTGGCCAACAATAAACTACAACCGAGCATTGCTTCAGGCAAAACATCAAACAGGCGTCGACGGCGTTGGGTAAAATCGGTATTATCTGACATCAAATTATCCTTTTACATCTAATAGGGCGTGATGGCCTTTGGTTTGATGTAAACGGACTGTCCGGCAAAATTATTCCCGCATGAGAAAAATAAACTTAATTAATTGATTTTAAGCAGCTAGTAAGGCTTACTGGAAACAATATCTAGGAGAATACACAATGAAAAGATTTGCTTGTCTGGCTTCATGCCTACTTAGCTTAGTAATGATTAGCGCAGATTCTAATGCATCAGATGAAAGCCCATGGGATTTTGCGTTTGAATTGGGGGCCGAAGACGACTCAAATGTAGTGATTGAAGATACCGATCAGACATCAAACACCGACAGCACCAATCGTCAGTACAAATTGGCTTTGGGTTATAAACATAAAACACAAAACAACACCACCATGTCGGCCAACTACACCTACTTTAACAAAGACTACGAATCAATAGACACATACGACAGCGACATTCACATGCTTAGCGTTAAAACCAGCCATAAGTTTGATGCTGTAAAAGTTGGCATTGCTGCGCTCTTTGTCGATTCGAACCTCAATTCGCAAGATTTTATACAGGTGAAGAAAATCAGCCCTAGCCTGTCTTATTTTTTCAACAAAACCAATTATTTTCATAGCACGGTAAGTTTTGCCGATAAAGACTTTGAGTTTGATGATGACCGCTCGGCCACATCACAGGGTGTGTCGATGAGTCTTTACCACTTTTTTAATGGTTTAAACCACTACATCAGCGCAGGTTTCAAATTCAAAGACGAAAGCGCCAATGACGCCGAATACAGCTATAACATGTTTGAATATAAGCTCAGCTATGTCTATCGCAGTAAGCTATTTGATTTCCCCAGCAAGCTAGATTTGAGCTACCGTTTGCAAAAACGCATTTATGAAGAAGAATTCAACGCCGATATTGGCGATTTTCGCCACGATAAAAGAAATCAGTTGGCGGCAACTTACCGCCTAGATTGGACGCAAAACTGGTATAGCGAGATTGACGTGACTCGTAACCTTAACGAGTCAAACCTAGCAGCGGCAGATTATGATCAAACCAAATTTGGTTTCTTGGTAGGGTATAAATTAAAATAACAGCCTTGTTTATCGCGAGCTGGCGCTCGCGATTGCCACTTTGTCGTTCATGCCAGTTGGCAATAAACCATAACCATAAACTGGGTCATATCCTTTAGCGCCCAAATCAGCACAACTTCGATAGATGCCCCCCAGCCAATCTTCTAACTTACCCGAGCCAATTTGCTCTGCACTATATTGTGTGGCAACCAATGCACTGACAAAAGCGGTAGCAAGCGAGGTGCCACTGGCATTTTTATAACGACCTTTGCTGTCTAGAGTCTGCAAGTTCACGCCAAATGCTGCCATATCAACATGCTTGCCAATCACGGCGTTTTTGTATATTCGTTTCTTGCGGTCAACCGCAGTAACCGCAACAGTGCAGGTATAAGCTGCGGGATACAAAGGCTTTGATAAAGGCCCAGCATTACCAACAGCCGCAACCACCACAATATTTTGCTGACACAACTGGCCAATAGCGTATTGCAACAACCTGTTTGGTGGTCCGCTAAGGCTCATGTTAATCACCTTCACCTCGTTTTCGGCCAACCAATTCAACCCTTTTAACAAAGATTGGGTGGTGGCGATATTACCTTTGTCTTTAACCTCAAAAAATACCGATGCCCCCAACAATGGGCTTTTTGGTAGTAAACCGCGATAGTGCTTGTCATTGCCGACCAAAATCCCGGCAATCTCGGTGCCATGGTTTTTCGGCTCTTTTCGTTTACCTTTAACAAATGAGCGCTGCTGGATGTTGCTTTGTTGTAATGCCGAATGCTCAGTATTAATCGCGGTATCGACCAAACCAATTTTTATGTCTGATGACAGCTTGGGCAGCGACAACATATCTGCTGGCAGGTGACCGGTTTGCTCAGATTTGGCATTTGCTTGATGCCGATAAACATGGTTTAAATCAACCAACTCCGTCACTTCATTAATTTGCCTAAGCACCTCGTCATAGTCTTTTTCTAAAGAAAACGAAGCAGGTGCAATCACAGTGGCCAGTGTTTTGTCAAAAGCCTTGAGCTGATGCTGTTCTACAAACTTATAACCGAGGGCTTCGAGTTGCTTTTGAATTTTGGCATTTGAGAATATCAACCAGTCGTTGGTCCAGATATCGCCGGTGAAACTATCATGTTCACCCTCAGCAAAATTGTCGACCATATTCAGCGCACTTTCGAGCTGCCTGTCATCAACATAATCTTCGCCGTCAAATACTTCGTCCATGCCTTCTTCATCCATACCCTCATCCATACCCTCATCAAAATCTTCTTCAACAAAGTCCTCTTCAACAAAGTCTTCTTCATCAAGCATTTCTTCGTCGAGCATATCCCAAGCTTCATAGTCAAACTCATCTTCTATCTGTTGTGACATATCCTCTTCGAGCGATTCTTCAATTTCCTCATCAAGAGTTTCATCTATGTCTTCTTCGAGCATTTGGTCCATCTCATCTTCAAGCCCTTCCTCGACTTCATTTTCGATGTCTTGTTCTATTTCGTCTTCTATCCCATCTTCAATTTCGTCTTCAATTTCATCTTCAATTTCGTTTTCGATTTCGTCTTCGATTTCGTCTTCGATGTCGTCCTCATCAGGTTGCTCAGATACGAATTGGCCACTGTTGGTGTAAATAGTAGAAATGTTGCTCGTAGAGATAAGGGTAGAACCGGAGGCAGCAGCATTGATAGGCACGCACAAGGGTATCAACAAACACCAAGGCAACAGTTTGGCAGTACATATTAATCGTCTTTTAATATTGATTTTCAAGATAGTTGTCCGGTTAATAAATTTTGAGGTAACACTCATTCTGCCGTAAGCGAGTTCTTCAACACCGCTTTTTCACTGGCCGTTGACTATTTAGCATACGCTTTGAACTCGTCTTTTTATACTGCTTTTTCATATTTACAGCGACATCCACTACACTATTTTATCAATTGAAAAAAAACTTCAAACTCATGGAATAAAATCCAAGTCGCAACCGTTTACGTTAAAAAGGAGATTGAAATTGCTCGGTACTGCACAACTTAAAACACTGTTGATTGACGAATTGCCACGTATGCGACGGTTTGCTTATTCGCTAACCGGCAATAAACCCGATGCCGACGATTTGGTACAATCTTTGGTCGAAAAGTTGTTGCGTAAAGGCATCAAAAAAGACATTCCCGCGGTGCCGTGGTTTTTAAAAGTATGCAAAAACTTGTGGATTGACGAAGCCAGAGCAAGCCAAAGTCGCCTTAAACTAGCTCAATCATCAGCGCAAGAACCAACAATCACCAAAGAGCTAGGGCCAGAGAACGATCAGATGGCACAAATACTCAAAGCCATGGAACAGCTGGGCGATGAACAACGACAATTAGTGGGCCTAGTGATAGTCGAAGGTTTCAGTTATGCCGAGGCCGCCCACACGTTAGATATTCCGGTTGGCACTGTGATGAGCCGAGTCGCCCGAGCCAGAACAAAATTAGCACAGCTATTAGCAGAACATTAAAATCACAAGTAACACAATAACCCCACAAAACGAAGAGGAACTTAAAATGTTATCTGAACAAGATCACCAATTGATTTCTGCCAGTCTGGACGGTGAACTTGCCCCTGAACAGGAAATGGCATTCAAACACCGCTTATTGCAAGAACCAGCACTGAACAAACAATATCAAGCAATTAAAGCGATGGGTCAGGATTTAAAAAACACCTTTGCCGATATCGCTAGCACACCTGTGCCTCAGAGCTTGAGTTCGCTATTAGAAGACGATATACAAGTAGAGAACGAGCAAAAAGCCACTCAAAACAACCAATGGCGCTTTTTAGCATTGGCAGCTTCAGTCGCAGCAATCGGTTTATTGTCATTTTTTGGTTTGCAAAACACTAGTGATAATCAAGTCTCGATAGCATTAACCAAGGCTTTAAACACCCAACCGGCAATGCAAGTGATGCAACTGGACTCAAACAATCAATTTATCGTCTTGCAATCTTTTCGCCACAACGACGGACGAGTTTGCCGTGAATACCAGATAAGTGATACCAACAATCAATCGCATGCCATTGCCTGTAAAAAAAATCAGCAATGGCAACTTGAAGTGACACAAAGCTCAGTCGTTGCAGAGCAAGCACATCATGTCACCGCATCAGGTGAAGAAGTTAAAACCATTGAGCAATACCTTAAAGGTGCGGTAAAAGGTGAATTTCTGACATCAGATGATGAAATGGTGCAGATTAAACGCAACTGGCAGTAATTAACCAGCTGTTAACAATTAAATCACCTTTTGCCAAAACAAACCTTATAATTACCGAATAACCGCTATAAAAGTGCTGTTTTTAGCACTTTTCTCCCATTTTGTCGTATCAGTGTTAATTTTTGACGTCTTTGTACTACCCCAAATCAGCTCAGAATCGCTAAGATGAGCATCAATCAAGTCAAACAACACACAGACACAAAAACGGGGATACATCATGAGCAAACTTAAATCATCATTACCACAGAGCCTTACTTACGCATTCGGTACCGCAGCATTAACAGTATTGTATTCAGGCTTTTTATTCGCAGGCAGCCAAGTAATGATGAACCTTGTCTAATATCAATGCTTACTTTCACATGCTTACTTTCAAATGCTTAGTCTCAAACGCTTATCAGGCAATAAAAACACTTTGTGAAAAAAAGATAACTTAACACCACCAAAGCCAACTCTATAACTCTCCAAACGAAACTTCAGCTCACTTTTTAACCAAAAAAGTCTATATTGAACCATATTGTCGCATTCTTACGGTTTTTCGGCGGTTTTGTACTAATCACTTTTGTCCCTACACTTCTATAATAAGATCAAATTCAAGTCGTCATTGCACGACCAACCTAGTAAAGGAATTCTTGGTGAAAAAATTGAAATTGAATATCTCTCCCGGTGTGGCCTGTGCCATCGAAACAGCAGCATTAACCGCTTTGTATTGCGCCATATTAATAGTCGGTGCACGATTTATTTTGGCAATGGTCTAAAACAACAACCTACTCAGGCACTTGTGCAGCAAATCTAATCAGTCAGTGCGCTTGCACTTTCAATACCCCTATACAAGATTATTTTAATGGTTATAATGGACGAGTCCCCTAGATATGTAGGTGAGTTGGTTTAGTCCCTGAGCCGATATCAACACCACAGGGAGTCACTTTCAATGCTATTGTGCAGGCCTGGCATGTACCGGGAAGCCTACGGTGTTAATGTGATACCCGCCTTGAACCTTAGGGTTCAGGACTTTTCCCGACCACGACATATCTGGGGGCACACCTTTTCTTTATACCTCCACTGTGTGTCCTTAATATCCAATGCCAACAACTAAAACTCAAATCCGTCGACACATTCGCAAGCTTCGAAAACAGTTATCTGCACAACAACAGCAAGATGCCGCTGAGCAGTTGGCTAATCACGTTGTAAAACGCGTGCAGTCACACCTTTTTGAACAAAGACAAGCGCATCAATGTAAACGCGTTGCCTTGTTTCTCTCAATGGACGGTGAAATTGGCACCCAACCTGCCATCGAACAATTGTGGCAAGCCTCAATTGAAGTCTATATTCCCCTTATTCATCCTTTTAATCCCCAACATTTAATTTTCATTCGCTATCAACCACACACACCACTAGTGCGCAGTAAACTCGGCATGCTCGAACCTTTGCCCGATTGCTCACAAGTGTGTCCTTTAGCCCAGCTAGATATCGTATTTACACCACTGGTCGCTTTTGACTCGTCTGGTAATCGACTTGGTATGGGCGGTGGTTTTTATGATCGCACCCTTGAGTACCATTACAAACAACAAAGAGTGACCCCAGCCATCATCGGCATCGCTCACAATTGCCAAAAAGTGGACGAGGTGCCCACCGAGCCATGGGACATCCCGCTAAAGGAAATAATAACGCCTTCAGAGCACTATCAGCTCTAGTATTTTACCATTAAAATTGGCTATACTTGCGGCTCAATTCAGCACATGAGATCGGCGTTAAATGTCACAGAATGTATCACAAGATGAAATGAAAAAAGCCGCTGCTTGGGCAGCTTTACAATTTGTTGAAAAAGACAGCATTGTCGGCGTAGGGACCGGTTCAACGGTCAATCACTTTATCGACGCTCTGGCCACCATCAAACATGACATCGATGGCGCAGTATCCAGCTCCGAAGCTTCCACCGAAAAATTAAAAGCCCTAGGTATTCATGTTTACGACTTAAATGCGGTTTATGACTTGGCGGTTTATGTTGATGGTGCCGATGAAATCAATCCGCAAAACGACATGATCAAAGGCGGTGGCGCAGCATTAACCCGCGAAAAGATAGTCGCAGCTGTCGCCGATAAATTTGTCTGTATAGTCGACAACACCAAAGCCGTCGACGTGTTGGGAGTGTTCCCACTGCCAGTTGAAGTGATACCGATGGCCCGCAGTTATGTTGCACGCCAAATCGTAAAACTTGGCGGCGATCCGGTATACCGCGAAGGTGTACTTACCGACAACGGCAATATCATTTTAGATGTTCACAACATGCAAATCGACCAGCCCAAAGTGCTCGAAGAGCAACTGAACAACATTACAGGTGTTGTCACCAACGGCTTGTTTGCCCAGCGCAACGCCGATATTGTGATCACCGGTACCCCTGAAGGTCCACAGA
>CALKGI010000216.1 GCA_938085045.1 uncultured Alteromonadaceae bacterium | reverse complement strand
CCAATTACCTGTGACACCTAATGGAAAAACTGACCGAAAGGCGTTGCCAGCCCCCCAGTTGCCTACGTTAGAACAAGGGCACGGCAGTGCCGACACTCAGACCGAGCAGCTTTTATGTGCGTGGTGGTCACAATTGCTTGGCTTTGAAATAAGCGACCCGGCCAGCGACTTTTTTACTGTGGGTGGTCATTCTTTGTTGGCCACACAATTGGCGTTTCGTATCCGCGAAGAATTTGGCATTGAATTACCACTGAGTGTTATTTTCGAAAAATCTAAGTTACAAGACTTGGCGCATTATATTGACGCGCAACATCGCAATGTGGCTTTGCCCACTATCACTCAACAAGCCCCAGATGCACCTATAGAGTTGTCTTATGCCCAGCAGCGAATGTGGTTTTTGGCGCAACTAGATGACAGCAGCACTTACAATATGCCTGCTGCGCTGACCTTGCAGGGCGATTTAAACGAACAGGCGCTGCGCAAGGCATTAGTGGCGTTAGTGAATAAACATCAAAGTCTGCGGATGTGTTTCCCGAGCGTTGATGGTAAAGCAACCGTACAAATTAACGCAGCTTTCGACCCGCTAGAAATTATTGATTGGTCGCACCAACAGACCAACAAACAAAAAATCAGCCAAAGGCTTACTCAACAGGCCCAAATGCCGTTTGATTTGGCTGGTGGAGCATTGCTGCGTGTGCATTTAATCAAACTGTTTGATGAAGCGATTTTGTTATTTAACATGCATCACATTATTAGTGATGGCTGGTCGATGGGGGTTGTGGCGGCTGATTTAGAGCGTTTTTACAGGCTTGCGCTTGAGGGAGAGGTTGACGCTAACGAGCTAATAATGCCGGTACAATATACTGATTATGCGCATTGGCAGCGCCAGTGGTTGTGCGATGATGTGCTCGCTAAACAGTTGGATTATTGGCAACAAAATTTAACTGGTGCACCGCAATTGTTGACCTTGCCGACCGATTTTCAGCGGCCCACGGTTATGCAATATCACGGACAAATTATACAAAGCACCTTGAGCTCGTCTTTGAGCGCGGCCGTTAAAAAGCTTGGTAAAGAAAATGGCACTACCGAGTTTATGACTTTGCTGGCGGCCTTTAACGTATTACTTGCCAGATACAGCAGCCAAAACGATGTCGTGGTGGGCAGCCCGGGCGCTAATCGTCCTCATCAAGATTGCGAACAAATGATTGGTCTTTTTGTTAATACGCTGGTACTGCGCAACCAAATCGATGACTCAAAAGGCTTTGTTGATTTGCTCAAGCAAGTGCGCCGGGGTGCATTGGGCGCGTTTGCCCACCAAGATATTCCTTTTGAAATGTTGGTAGATGCACTGAACCCCGGGCGAGATTTAAGCCATTCACCGCTGTTTCAAGTAATGTTTGGTTATCAAAATGAGGCAGAGCAATCGTTACAACTTGAAGGGTTGACGCTCAAGCGCTTTGAAAATGAAAATGCTGATGGACCGCAAGCGGTTCGCGCCAAATTTGACCTGACGTTGAGCATTAGCGAACAAAATGACGAAATGGTGATGGTATGGGAATTTTGCAGCGAATTGTTTACCACTCACACCATTGAGCGCATGAGTGAGCATTTTACGGTGTTGTTGGCTGCGCTAGTGGCTGCGCCTCAGCTGGCTTTGTCGTCAATTCCTTTATTGAGCGAGCAAGAGCAGGCGTTGATTGTTCATTGGAATAATACCGACACGCCATTTCCAGCTGAACTGTCTATTGCCCAAGTGTTTGAAGCGCAGGTTGATAGAACCCCGGCCAATACTGCGCTGGTTTTTGGTGGTGTCGACACTCATCAATCTACAAGGCTTACCTACCAGCAATTGAATGAACAAGCCAACCAATTGGCCCATCACCTTATTACGCAAGGCGTAAAGGCCGAAACGCTGGTGGGAATTTGTGTCGATCGTTCGCTGCAAATGGTGATTAGTATTTTGGCTGTGCTTAAAGCGGGCGGCGCTTACGTGCCGTTAGACCCTGATTATCCTGCTGAGCGTTTGGCGTATGTGTTGCAAGACTCGGGTTGTAAATTGTTGCTCAGCCAAAGTCACTTATTTGGGCGCTGGCAATCGCTTGAAGTCACTTTAGTGGATGTTGATGCTTCGTTTGACCATTGCCAATTAACCAATCCACCTGTTAGAAGCGGCCCAAATAACCTTGCGTATGTGATTTACACCTCAGGCTCTACTGGCAGGCCCAAAGGGGTGATGATTGAGCAGTTGGGTGTGGTGAACATGATCAACGGCTTTAACGTAACCTACGACACCACAGAACATGACAAAGTCTTGCAGCAAGCGTCGTTTGCATTTGACGTGTCGGTTGGCGAAATATTGCCTATTTTCGGCTGTGGCGGCACTTTGGTGGTGCCCACCCGAGAGGTGATTTTAGACCCCGTGGCGTTTGAACGTTTTGTTAGCGACCATCAAATCAGTATTTTTGGCGCTACGCCGTCGTTATTGGCACAACTGAACTTTGGACAAATGCCGCAGCTGCGATTGATTTTTAGTGGTGGTGAGGCGTTGCAGCTCAACAATGTTAAACAACTGTTTGATTGTGCGACCCTAGTTAATGGTTACGGTCCAACAGAGGCAACGGTGGGGGCAACGGCGCATCGTTTAACTATCGACATGTTGAACAATGATAACGCTGTGCCTATCGGCATGCCCGGCACCAATTACCGGACTTATATATTAGATGACAACCTTCAACAACAACCGATTGGGGTGCCGGGAGAGTTATACATTGGCGGAGTGGCACTGGCCCGGGGTTATCTTGGACAGCCTGAATTGACGAGCGAGAAATTTATTGAAGTCGATGTTTTTGGCAAAAAACAACGGTTGTACAAAACTGGTGATTTAGCCCAGTGGTTACCGGGCACTAAAACCGAACCTGCCGGTATTGCCTTTTTAGGCCGGGTAGATAACCAAATTAAATTGCGTGGGTTTAGGATTGAGCTAGGCGAAATTGAGGCGATTTTGCATCGCTGCCCGCAAGTGAACGATGCGGCGGTCATTCTTTATGAGGGTGATGGCAACAGTCGTTTGGTGGCTTATGTCACCCAAGTGGAGCCTTGTGATGTCGCCGATATTCAAAGCTGGCTTAAACAACAAATGCCGCAATACATGGTGCCCAGCGCCATTATCGTTATGGACAAACTGCCGCTAACCGCCAATGGAAAGCTTGACCATAGAGCATTGCCAGAGCCTCAAGCCGGGGCCACCGAGTTATATGAAGCGCCTCGTAACGACCTTGAAAGGCAATTGGTTGACGTATGGCAACAGGTGTTGGGCCAAGATGACATTGGCATCAATGATAACTTTTTTGCCCGCGGTGGTGATTCTATTGTACTCATTCAAATTGTTGCTCGGGCGACTAAGGTGGGTTTAGCATTGAAACCTCAAGATATATTTCAACATCAAAGCATTGCGGCACTGGCGCAGGCATTGATTCAGCCTCAGGCAAGTGAGCTAACAACCACCGAGCAAGGTTTTTTAAGTCAAAAACCACAAGACGCTGATACGGTGCTGTTTTTTGTGCCCGGTGCGGGCAGTATCGCCGGTTATGGCAGGGCACTAGCGGCACGTCTCAGCCCGTCGGTGGCTGTGTATGGGCTAGAATCGCCGGGTTTAGACAATCACACCGAAGTGCCGGCTTTGGTGGGCGAATTGGCCAGCCATCATGTCGCTGTTATTCGGCAAATACAACCTAGCGGGCCCTATTACCTATCGGGTCATTCGTTTGGTGCTTTAGTGGCCTTTGAAGTGGCCCGTCAGTTCGAGCAAATGGGCGAAGTGGTGGAGATGCTGTCGATTTTTGACCAACCGACACGACTATGGTTAAGTAACAACAAAGATGCTGTGCAGCGCGAAGACATCGATTGGTTATTGGATGTTACAGCCGTTTTACAGTCTTTTGTTGGGGTTGAATTACCAATGGATATTGACGCATTGCGGGCAAGTGGTGAGCAGTGTTATCCCATCTTGGCTGATTGGCTCACAGCGAACCATGGGGGCGATATGTTGTTTAGTGACATTGATTGCCTAGAAGGTCTAAAAGGTTTGGTTAAAGTCTATAAAGCCAACGCTTTGGCACTTGTGCACTATCAACAAGACGATGTAACACTCAATTGCCCGATTGAACTGTATTGTGCGCTAGCTAGCTTGAAAGATATTGGCAATCAAATGCCACAAGACTGGGGGTGGGGCGAGTATACCACGGCGAAAGTTGGGGTTAACACGGTGCCCGGTGATCATATTTCTATGTTCAACGAGCCTCATGTTGGTGTGCTGGCTAAGCTGTTAGAGCAAAAGGGGTAGTTGTGCGCGGCTTTTAAGGTCAGCCGCGCCTGTTCATCCTTTATAACCTGCGACATTAGGCCGTTAAGGGCCTCAGACGCTGAGGTCCACGAAGTAAAAGAAAATCAAAAGATGGGAAAAGGTTAAAAATAGAATTAAAAGACTAAAGCTTGTTGGTTTTTTCACTTTTATCTTTTTAGGTTTTTTTGTTATTCCTCCGTGAACCTCCGTGTTTCCGCGCCTCCGTGTGAAGCTTTAAACGCTTACCAAATCCACTCAATAGCAACTGACAGCTGACGTCCTCGGTTGGGCAGTCCTTCGTATACGGTTTCGGCTGACGACAGGGTGTCGTGGTAGGCGCGGTCAAACAAGTTGCTGATGCCGACTTTACCTATGATGCTGTCTGTCCATTTGTAACGGGCGTTAAAGTTAACTAACCAGTAGTCATCAAGGTCGGCAATTTCTAGATTAGCGAATGAAGGGTCGGTGTAACGACGGTGTTCAACCTCGCCTTTGTAAGTGACGTTGAAATTGGCTTCCCATTGACCGAAATTAGCGTTTAAGGCGATGCTCGCGGCATTACGGGCTAGGGTTTGAGGGTCTTGCTCTAGTTTTATGTTGTGCGATAGATTGACGTCTAAACTAAATGTGTCGTTAAATTGCTGCCGGGTTTCAAGTTCTATACCGCTCACTTCTAGCGTGCCGGAGTTAACCGGGATGGTTAACGGTGGCAAGTCGAGGTTTAAGGTGTGCTCTATGACATTTTTGAATTTGCTGTAATAAAAGGTGCTGATCATTCGAAAATCATCGTTACGATAGACCCAAGCAAACTCTGAGGTGGCAACCTCTTCAGGCATAACATCTGGGTTAGATGTGGATACTGGATTGTTTCTCACCGTAATTTCGCCCAACGAAGGTGCCCTAAATGCCTCACCATGAATCAGCTTAAAAGAGTGCTGTGTATTGTAGCTGTATACAATGGATGCTCTTGGGTTTGTGGTGCTGCCAAAGTCATCATAGTGGTCGTAACGCACGCCAAATGTGCCTTCAAGGTCTGGGCTTAAGGTTACTTGATCTTGGACGTATAAACCTAAGTTGGTACGGTGACGTTCGTCTCCAAACTCGACTTGTATTTTGTTGTAACCGTAGTAGCGAATTTGACCGGGTTGTCCCAGTACCAGTACGTTGGTGATGTCTACCAGTTCATGGTTGCCATGATTTCTAATGGTTTTCATATCAGGCTGGCGATAACTGAGGCCAAACGACAGGTTGTGTTTGTTGTTTAGTTTATAACGTCCGTCAAAATTGACGCCACTTTCGACCAAGCCATACAAAGGGCCAGCAATAACGGCACTGGGGTGCTGGGCGATACCGGCATCAAACAAACTGCTCATGACACTTTCATTGAGCGGTTGAAAGAAACCTTTTTGGTAACGGTCAGAATAATAGGCAAACACTTCGAGGTCGAGGTTTTCGATGTCTTGATATTTATAGCCCAATGAAATGGCGGTTTGCTTGGAGACGGTTGCGTTGACGTCGTTGGTTATGCCACCAAATTCATAGAAGTTTTGGGCTTTTCGATTGACATGACGCAAACGAAATTGCAGGTTGTCTTGCTTAAGATAACCCGACACCTCATACCCTTCGATAGGGTCGTTGGTTGGGCCCTCAACTGTTTGGTAGTCTTCCCCCTGATCTTTAAAGTAATTGATGAATAATGACGTTTCGAGTCCATCAAATTTGTTGGCAGTCGCCACATGCACGGTTTTACGGTTAAAGCTACCGTATTCGACGCCCGATTCATTTAAGGTAGGGTCGGTGATGATGTTGATCACCGCATTGAATGCGTTAGAGCCATACAAAGCAGAGCCCGGACCTCGTATGACTTCGATTTGTTTGATATTGAGCGTCGATACATCATGATTGGTCCAATTGGCACCGCCACTCCAGTCGTCATTAAGGCGTTGATTGTCTAGTAGTACCAATACCGAGCGACCGCTGAACGTAAAACGCCCACGAGCTTGAAAACTGTGTCCAAGGTTGTTGCTGTCGTTGCGAGTTATTTGAAAACCAGGTACATATCTGAGAATGTCGGCGACTCTTGTGATCCCCAGCCGTTTGATATCCTGACGGGTAAAAACGGTGACAGTTGAGGGCGCTTTTTCAATGGTTTGTTCGGTCTTTGAAGCAACTAACACTTTGATTTTCATCAATTCTGTTAGGTTGAGGGTATATAGGTCGGTGCTCGGGTCGGCTATCGCGCTTAGGGGCAATAGCAAACACAAATATAGACGATTTAATTTATGCATAGAAGCTTTACCACTGATGATCGTTTGTCTTTTACTTATTTTACAATCATAGTTCAAATTGGCTCAAGTGCGAAGGTACACGGGCTAAAAGCCGCTTCATTGCGCCAGTTATCGGTTTTTTACTGTGGCTATTATGGTAATTCATCTAATAACTGTTGAGTCACCAAAGCGGCTTGTTCATATTCGATGTCATCGATAAATTCGATGATCTGATTGAGCTGGGTTGAATACGCCATTTGGTCACTCATTTGTGACAATTGGGGGAGCAAATCTTCGACATCGATATTGGAAGTTTCAAGCATAGGCAAGGCTTGCGTTAATACTTGTTTGAGTTGTTCGAGCGTAAAATCGCTGTCGCTGCTGGCTTGGCCTTCAAATAACGGAGTCAGTTGTGCTAACACCGGTTCTAGCGCTTCGCAGACATTGTCGAGTAATATTGCATTATGGTTATTGTGGGCCAATGCGTCTTCATATACCGCGCACTGCTGTGATAAATGCTGCGCGCCAATATAGGCAGAGTTAGATTTTAATGAGTGGATTGCCAAATACAGCGCTTCCCAGTCCTTTTCTTCAAATCGTTGCCTGAGCATTTGGCAGCGCCCTTTTTGTTCACTAACAAACCCCTTAACTAAAGATAAATAGAGCTTGGTTCTACCTTTCATGCGGTTTAATGAATCCCTAAGGTCGAGTGCTTCGATACACGCTAACTGTTGTAACAAGTTCTCTTCAATATCTTGTTGTTCTGTCTGCTGTGATGAGGTCGGCCGATTTGAGGTTGCTTGTGTTGAGGTTGACTGTGTTGAGGTCGGCAGCGTTGAGGTTGACTGTGTCGAGGGCTGCTGTTCATTTGAAACTGGCTCAGCTGAGGTAGAGTCTATCTCTACTGTGCCCGGTGTGGCTTTGATATGTTTGAGCAGCGTTTGATATAAAATCGACGGCTCTATGGGCTTGGTAATGTGGTCGTTCATGCCGTATTCTTTGGTGCGCTTTATGTCTGCTTCCATGGCGTGGGCAGTCATTGCAATAATTGGCAAGTCGGTCATTAGCATGCGGTTTCTGATTTCATCAGTGGCCGTTAACCCATCCATTTCGGGCATTTGAATATCCATTAGAACCACGTCAAAATCTGATTCGCTCACTTTTTCCAGTGCAATTAGGCCATTTTCAGCTATCTCAATGTTGACCCCAGTATCTTTCAAAAAGCCCAGTGCCACCTGACGGTTGATGGCATTGTCTTCGACTAGCAATATGCGGCTTGAAGACAGGTTGGGTATCTCCATCTCATCAATTAATTCGGGTAAAATTACATTGTCGCCAGACAGCATCCTGACAATTGCATTGAGCAGCGTAGACTGACTAATCGGTTTTTCAAGGAATTGGTTAACCACCGTGCCGTTAATGTGGCTTTTGGCTTCATCTTTGTCGTAGGCCGAAACCATTAAAATATGTGGCGAGTCACTGAGTTGGCTTTCATGAATTTGCCGCGAGGCTTCGATACCATCCATACCCGGCATCCGCCAATCCATTAGCACTAAGTCAAATGGGTGTCCTTCAATTTGGGCTTGTTTAACCATTTCTACGGCATCGGTGCCGTTGTCAGTCTGTTGGCCTTTTATGCCCAGTCGAATGAGAAAATCGAGCAACACTTTTCGTGTCATGGCTATGTCGTCGACCACCAACACCTTGAGGTTGGCTATTTGGGCTTGGTCGATGCGTAACTCATCAGCTACCTTGGCCGTTTTTTCCATCACTACAGTAAAGTGGAAGATTGAACCTGCGCCTAATTTGCTTTCAAGCCAAATCTCGCCACCCATCAATTCAGACAATTGCTTAGAAATGGCCAAACCCAGCCCGGTGCCGCCATATTTTCGGGTAACCGATTCATCTGCTTGCGAGAATGAGCGGAACATTTTGGCCTGTTGTTCTGCTGTCATACCGATGCCGGTATCTATGACTGAACAGTGCAAGACCACCTGCGTATCAGTTTCACTTTTCATACCGACCTTGATACACACCATGCCTTTTTCAGTGAACTTAACTGCGTTATTGACCAGATTAACGATGATTTGACGTAACCTTAGCGGGTCGCCAAGTAACACCGAAGGGATGTTTTCGTCGATATCGAGCACTAATTCTAAGCCTTTGGCATGGGCGCTCATGGCACTTAAATTAATCGAACGCTGAAGCATTTTGTCCATCACTATCGGGGTGCTTTCAATGCTCAGCTTGCCCGCTTCTATTTTAGAAAAATCAAGAATGTCGTTAATCAACCCTAATAGCGCTTCACCGGCATCGAGCACTTTTTCAATGTAATCGGTTTGTTGATGGTCAAGCGGTGTCTTTAAAGATAAGCGGCTGAGGCCGATGATGGCATTAAGCGGGGTGCGAATTTCGTGACTCATATTGGCGAGGAACTTAGACTTGGCATTGGTGGCTTCTTCTGCCTTGACTATCGCATGTTTACGTAAGCTGTTAATGCGCAGCGTAATAACTATCAATACACCAAATATAAACAAGGCGATTAGGGTTGCCCATAGGCCTTTTTGCTGACTCGCTATGGTGCCGGTTTGCTGGTCTATCTGGCCGACTTGCGCTTCAATTTGCGCTTTTTGTTTTGACAAAAATTGCTGTTTTTCAGCTACTTGCTGGTTTAACAATGAAAACGTTTTTTGTTGCTCGTCAATCAAGGTTTGTTGCTGTTTGTTTTGTTGAGCCCATTTTTCGAGTTGCGCATTTTTACTGTTCAGTTCAGCGCTTTTGTTGTCCAGTTCGGTTTTTTTGGTATCAAGAGATTGCCCGACTTTTTTGATATCTTGGTTCATTTGACGTAGCTCATTGCTGCGGGTATTCAGTGCCGCCTGTTTTTCACTGATTTCTTTCTTGAAGGTTTCTATTTGCTTTTTCTGCACCCCAATTAAACGGGTTTCTTCTGCTAGCTTTTTTGAGGTAAGTTCTAGCGTTTTTTCTTTTTCAAACAACGATTGCTTGATTTGTTGCAGTGCATATTCAGATTCTCGAAATAAGTCAGCAACGTCTAGTTCGGTGCCGCCAATGAGTAACACTTCGCGGTTAATGGCCAATTTTTCAAAGATGATATTGTAGCGATTGACTTCAAACGATAGCGAATCGTCTTTACCAACAGCCAAAAAGTTGATCATTAAATCGCGGCGATTGCTGGCCAGATTCGAAATTAACAGGGTGTCGGTGCGCCTGATGTCGTTGGCGAGTTTGTCGAGGTTTTGTTTGTGACTGGCGCTAACATAAACAACTTGATAGTCGTTGGGTTTGAGTGTGTCTAAGCTAACTTTGCTGACATTGAGTTGTTTGCCTTTGATTTTGACCTTTTTTGCGGCATTTTGCAGTTCTTGGTAAAGGTCGTTTTCGTTGCCAACAAAGGCCAGTTCAAAACGTGTTAACTTGTCCTCATTGGGCCAAGTGGTATAAAGCAGCATTTGGACCATCATCGCTGATTTGAGGCGATGTTCTGGCTCTTCGGTTTGGGCATGAATACTTACAGGCAGCGACAGAGTAAACAGCGACAGGATAAATAGCGCCGCAGTATTGAGGTGTCGGAAAAAGCGAAAGGTCATTGGGTCACTTAAAAAATAATAGAGATTTTGTGGTTGCTGGTGCCGCAGTTTATCGATAGTCCTTTGTTTAACGCTAAGTGCTTAGCGCTAAGGGTACTTTTTTTGTCCATCGCTGCGGGGGATTAGCGTCTAGGGAACATCATAAAGAATATCTTTAACCCCATTAAAGTCAAGGGGTTTGATGCCTGCCTAAGAAAAAACCGTTGCGTTAGCAACGGTTTGCAAGCAGATATGCCTTAATTGGGTTGTTCAGCTACAGGTGATTTTTTCGATAAAACGCGCTCGGCCCGAATTATTCACATCAACCCCTCGGGTACTGAGATCGCACGCCTTATTAACTTGGTAAGTGAACACTCCATTGTCACTGTCACCAATTGAGCCATCTGGGTAAAAGCTAATGCCCAAAGCGGT
>CALKGI010000215.1 GCA_938085045.1 uncultured Alteromonadaceae bacterium | reverse complement strand
GTGGGCATCTTCGGTGACGGTTTCGACCGCAATACCACCGACCTCTAATAATGGACCCCGGCGTAATATCGCGCACGAACCACAAAAAAAGCTGGCATTCCATAGGTCGTTGCCATCTTGAATGAGGCCGTAAAATAATTCACCTTCGTTTGGCACGTCGCGGAATTTTTTGAGGTTGCGCTCAAAGGGGTCTGGCGAAAAGAAGTGATGAGGGGTTTGCACCAGCGCCAAATTTTTATCTCTAATAAACCAGCCCATCGCCACTTGTAAAAACGAGCGGGTAGGGATGTGGTCACAATCAAAAATGGTGACGAATTCACCATCGGTTTTACCCAGCGCATGATTAAGGTTGCCCGCCTTGGCATGGCTGTTGTCGGGCCGGGTAAGGTAACCTACGCCAATTTGTTCGGCAAATGCTTTAAATTCTGGTCTTTTACCGTCATCAAGTATCACTATGTTGATTTTGTCTTTTGGCCAATCTAAACCCATGGCGGCAAACACGGTTGGCCTGACAACGTTTAAGGGTTCGTTATAGGTTGGAATGTAGATGTCGACGGTTGGCCATACTGATACTTTTTCTGGCATCAATGCAGGGGTTCTTTTTAACGGCCATGCGGTTTGAAAATAACCGAGCATGAGAATGACATAGGCATAAAACTCTGCCGCCAATAGGCCAAAACCCAACAATAGATCAATAGAATCATCCCAATTAAGGGTTGATGTGACTCGCCACCAGATATAACGACTAGAGACCATGACCGACAAAGTGACCATCACTAAGGTGGCGGTTTTTCCGGGCACATGACGCAGCCATAAAGCGATGCCCCACAGGCTTAGCAAAAATAAAAATTGTTCAAAGTGACTGAATGGAATGGTAATGCACAAAGCTGCAAGAGCGATGGCGAGATAAATAATGGTATAACGACATATTGGATTAAGCCATAACTTATGACCTGTGAACTGTTGAATGTTCTTAGATGCTTTTAAGGCATGTTTGGTTGGTAATTTAAGAAAATCATCGAGCCATTTTTTTGAACGCATCGCTGCGAGGCCTTGAGCTGATTGGACTTTGTCTGTGGCCAGTGTCATGGGCCTAAAGTGTTTGTCTGAATAAAAGCTGGGAAACTGGATGAACAATAACCGTAAAACTTGAACAGGCAAACGAACGATATCCCGCAGCTCAAGCCGTTGTAGGTTAATGTGGGGAAAGTAGTATTGTAGGCGCAAATTACCCCACAGCATCTTTTGCGACAGCTGACCAACATCCACCGGCTTGCGCCACAGAAGGGCGATTAACCGATTTATTGCCATGATCATGAGAGGCTTTTTAGTGCCTGGCTGGGGCCATTTGAGTGCAGTTCTTAAAAACAAGCTGGTGGTCCATTCAAACCAAAGCTCGTAAGGTTTGGGCGAATCATCTTTAGGTGCCTGATGGTGCTTGATGGTTCTCATCAAGGACGACTCGTGATCTGGGTGATTTTCGCCTTTCCTTGCGGTTGTTTGCTTAATTGAAGTTCAGTTTCCTCTTCTTCACGTTTTTGGGCCAATTTGGCTTGCCTTGCGGTCAGCCAAAAAGCGGCGAGGCTAAAGTCTTGTGCCGATTGGCTGGCAGGCGCTGCGTCAATCACTGATTTTTTGAAGGCAAAGGCTTCACGTAGGTGCTCATCTCGGTGAATGGTGATAGGCAACAAGCTGGCTGCAAAGTCGGTTTTTATTAATGAGGTAATGTCTCTTTCTAAGTCAATGGACGGGCAATAGCGATTGAGCAACATTAGTTGGTTTTGTTCACTGTTTAAATATAAATGCCGAGGGCGATTGGGTGCGTGTAGGCAGGTATAACTGAGCATTTCAGGATTGACGACTAATAACGATATATCGGCAATTTTTAAGGCGTCCTGATGAAATGGTGATGGGTGCAGCGGGCAGTCAAGCAATACCCAGGTATTTTCGGGCATGTCGAGGGTCGATAACCAGTCGTTTAACCAATTTGGGTGATTGCGTATATAAAGTTCGATGGCGTTGATGCACTTGTTGTCTTGATCTTGACCAAACGGCAGAAAATTGACGCCGTTGTAGCTTTGATAACCGGCTTCATGCCAAGGGCGGTGATGAGCAATTTGCGATGCGAAACCATTTTCATTTTGCAATGCCATACCAAAATGCAAGCGTAAACTGTTCTGTGAGCAAAGGTCGATGGCTAATACGGGTTGGCTTTGTGCGTTAATTGCTGCCGCAAGATTCGACACTATGGTTGTTGTGCCCACGCCTCCTTTTAAACCGTGAATTGCGACGATGTTCATTGTTCACTCGTATAAGGGTCTGTTATGCCAATTGCATTGCTGTGACATTGTCTGTTTGAGCGGTGTGATGCTGTTGAAGGGCTTGCTGCTGTAGCTCTTGCAGTAAAGGCCACTTTTGACGGATGTGACCAATTGACTCATTGAAGCTGATTTCGTTGTAACTGTCAAAGTCACTATCGACTGCGGCAATTAGCTCACGAATGTCGTCGTTATCAGTTAGAGTTTGTTCGGTGCTGTGATGACTCGTCAATTGTTGCATACATTTCCGCCCGTTTGTTTTAACTCGATTGTTATCTACTGCAAGTAATGCAAGAAGTGGTGCACTTTTTACTTTCGCCGTCCTTTTTTTTAGAAAAAACTGTTTTTGATCAGAACTTCTATATATATTTAACGACCGTTTCGGCGAAAACTTGAATTTAAATTTTATTATTCATTGGGTTACCTAGTTCCATCCCACAACGTGCCTAGAGCGTAAACGTTGCTTTTGGATGAGCACTAACTATAAAGAAACTTGGATTAAATCTGTATTACAAGCTATTACACTTGTATTGCACATAATTACGCCATGTTGCTGACAATACCGTCATTTATTACCCGCCAAGGTAATACACTATTGAATGACAACGTAATACACTGTTATATGACTAATTGGTTTCATTATTGGGTAGGTATAATTGAATAAACGTGTCTCACCAACTAACAAAGCACGCAGCATCGACCGATTGGGCATTCGTCATTTACCTGATGCGTGTGATCGCCTTATGGCGGGCAGAATGTATGTGGTGATTTGTGAGCTGTTTGATCACACCCGGGCAGTTATTCAGCATGTATCGTCTAGTGATCGTAAAATTGTGGTGATTTGTCACAATTCACCGCAAAAACTGTTACTCGGTGAAGACCCATTACAGCGGCAGTTTGCACAACGGGTTAACGATAATTCAGTTGCTTTGTATCAGTTGCAAAGTGCACCTAGCAAGCGAGTTAGCAAAGCAAGCCTTTCAAAGGTTAAAACCTTTATTAATGAATTGTGTTATTACGTTAAAGATAAAAATGCCCTGCTAATATTGGAAAATGGCAGTCAGATGCTGGGGGTTGAAGATGGCGCTAACATTGGCAAATACATCGACTTGTGGCAAGCGTATATGGCAAAGCAGAACAACACCGTACTGTTTTTAATGTCGGGTATTGGCAGTAATCCCATAACGCTCAATAACATTCGTTTGGTGCAGGACAGACTGGCGGGCATGTCGAATTTGATTTCCAGTGATGGCACTGCAAAGTTGGCGATACAACATTGGTACTCATCAGGCGGTATTTGTGCTGATCAACAGTTTAATCTAGTTAAAGATGAAAATGGCTTTTTACAGGCCCAGCAAAGTGAAATCACCTTAGATAACCAGACACAAACTAAGGCACCGGCTGTAGACATTGAGTCGGTGTGGACCTTGGGGATAGTGGTTAAAGGTGAAGACTGCCCGCAAGCTTGGTCGATATCAAAAAACTTGGCGCAATTAGATGAAGTGTCAATATCGGCTGTTAGTGGCACCATTATTTTGCCTTATCTGCAAACCACCAAGATAGAGATACTGGCGCGGCATGTTTTTGCGTTACGCAAATCTCGGGGTAATCGAGTTAAAATCATTATTCGCGAGTTGTCGGCACGAATGCGCCACTCTGAAGAAAAGATGATCCGTTTCCTTGGCGCCAGCATGGTGGCTCCCATAGAAGTTGGATTTTCACGCTTATTGGGTATTATCGATTCAATCACTGATTTGGAATTTGACGGTGAGTTGTCAGACAGTTTTGAACAGGCTTTTGTATTGGCTAACCCCGAACGCAAGCTGGGTTATTTGAGCCCTAGAGAATTTGTTGACCACGTCAATGACATGATTATTCAGACTCGCAGTTTTGGTATTAAGTTTGCTTTTGTTAAATTGAATGTATACCGTGCCATGAATGTGCGTGATGTGCTTAAAATTTGCCAAATTCGTCGACCCGGTGATATTTGCACCGCAGATAAAAAGAGTGTTTATCTATTTTTGTTTGGTTGTCGTGAATCGGATATTGCTAAGGCACTGTCGTTTGTTTTTAATATGCCAGTAGGGCAGTTATTTGACAGTGAAGAACGTAATACCACCATTGATGAGACGTTATTGGCGCTTGAAGTCATCGAAAATCAGCTGGCCAGAGGTGCTTTGAAAGATCACAGCCAGTGGCTTAAAGCACATTATGCCAAAGGTTCAACTAAAGGGCCGGGGGCAACGGTATTTGACTACCGTAAAACCGACCCTGCTGTGAGTAATCAGCCAGCAACAGAGGCCATAGCAAAACCCCTTAGGGTCAAAATACAGTGAAAGAACAACGATGGGGAGCTAGATAGAAATGAAATTTGGCACATTACTGGTTATCATTGTGAGTGTTCTCATCGCCGGGATATTGGCTGGTTTATTTTTGAAGTACGTAACAGCTCGGTTGGTGCACGGCTATCGCAAGCTTTTTTTGAAACCCAAGTTATTGAAATTATATCAACACCCTGAGCCTTTGATTGAAAAAGAAGAGTTTGAAAAAGAAGCGCATGACAATGAAGCGCTCGAAGATGAAACACCGCAACAACAGACGTCAATTGAGCAAAGTAACAACAAGGTAAATCCACTTGTTTGATCAATCTAAACCAAAACAACAAAGTTCGTCTAAAGAAGATTATTCTGGTCAGCGTGACAGTGTCAATCAACAAAGTGATGAACAGTATCAGACTATTGCACCCGGTGGTGGAATTGCGCCTTATGCTGTGAATGGCTTAGGCCGCTGGAATTTCTATTTTCTGTTAAAACTGTTTTTGTTCTGGCGTGGCAGCATGGGCTTTCATAGCCTTGAAAACATGGCGTTTGCCGCTTTTTTGTTGATCACCTTCAGCTCTAAATTGGCCCAATCACTTAAAAATATTGCCGCAGTGGTGATGGGCGTGGCGCTGTTTTATCATGATACTTGGTTACCCTCAGTTGCTAGAGTGTGGTCGCAAATAGAAGTAGTGAAGGGGTTTAGTTTTAGTTATTTTGTTGAACTTGCCCAGCGTTATATCAGCCTAGAATTTATCGCACTGGCGTTTTTACTGTGGATTGCTTATCAATATATCGACAAATGGGTGCGCACCTCTGTGGTGGTATTTTTAGTGTTGATGGTGATGTCGTATCAAACTTTGTTTCCGAGCATCGAACTTGACAGTGACTTATTGGCTGGCGAGCCGGGTGATGCTCGGTTGACACAGGTTGATGCCATGGCCGGTGGGTTTTCAACATCAACGGGGGAATCACTCGATACCGCACTGACCAACTTTTTTAACAATGAGAAGCTGCGTAAGGTTGATTTTCCGAGCCAAGCGGGTGGCTTTGAACCTTTTGACATCTTAGTGTTAAGCATTTGTTCGTTGTCGTGGGATGACTTGGAATATACCGGTTTGCACTTGCATCCGGTATTTAATGAGTTAGATATTGTGATGTCGAATTTCAGCTCGGGGGCATCTTATAGTGGCCCGGCGGCCATTCGTTTAATGCGCGCAAGTTGCGGACAGCTTTCTCATGGTGAGCTGTATGAAGAGTCTCCCAAGCACTGTTTTTTGTTTGATAACCTCAAAAAGCTCGGTTTTGACAATCAGGTGGCGATGAATCACGACGGCAGCTTCGATAATTTCGTTGATTTGGTAGAGCGCGAGGGGCATTTTGGCAAAAAACCGATGGACCTGACGGGTGTTAAAGTGGCGCAACATGCATTTGATGGTACGCCAATTTATAGCGACCTTGATGCGTTGTCACGTTGGATCTCAACACGCAACGATAACACCGCAGAACGTGTGGCGACATACTACAACAGCATTAGCCTGCACGATGGTAATCGCTTGGCGGGTGCTCAGGCCAACCTCAATTCATTAGAAAATTTTCATCCAAGAATGACCACCTTTTTAACTGAGCTGAGTTTGTTCTTCGAAGAACTCAAAGCGTCAAATAGAAGAGTGATGGTGGTGATGGTGCCAGAACATGGCGCCGCTGCCAGAGGAGACGCCATGCAGGCTGCGGCTTTTAGAGAAATTCCTAGCCCCAGCATTGCCAACATTCCGGTCGGCATTAAATTCTTCGGCCCTGAATATAATGACAAACAACCGACCACCACAACGGTGAACCGCCCAACAAGCCATTTAGCACTGTCGCACGTTATCGCCAAAGCGGTTGAAGCAGACCCCTACAAAGACAATTTTGACGTTAACAGCCTGCTCAAAGACCTGCCCGAAACCAACTTTGTTGCTGAGAATATAGGGACTGTGGTGGCCAAAAAAGGCAGCCAGTATTTTGTTAAATTTAATAATGCTGACTGGATTAAATATCCGGCGCGGTGATAAGCTTTCTATCTTGTTACTTTTCATCAAGCAATCGCTGACACAAGGAAATAGATAATGCCGGAGAATTTTCAACAACTGCTAGAACAACTTAATTTGGGTCAATCTTACGGTGAGTGGGTGATGGTGCTTTTGTCCATTGTCAGTCTGTTTGGCGCGGGCTTTTTATTCTACTTTGTTGCCAAGGGCTATATTATGCCATTGGCCCGCAAAACCTTGGCACATTTTAAACCTGAACTGGCCGACAGTATCGAGGTGCCGCTGATAGGCATGACCGACAGGCTGGCTTTGTTGGCCCCTTTGACGTTTTATTTGTCGACATACAGTTGGTTTGTCGAGCCGCAATTGCTGATGTTTGCGATGATCAATAAAGCGATGTTTATCTACTTGTATATCAATGTGGTGCTGTTTTTAATCTCGGCGCTCAATATCGCTGGGATAGTTTACAATCAGCAATCTTACGCCAAAGACGTGCCTATCAACGGCATTATTCAGATAATTAAGTTGGCGATTTTTATTGTATTTGTGGTGTTGACTGTTTCAGAATTGATCAGCAAAACCCCGTTATACCTGCTCAGTAGTTTGGGTGCATTGACAGCCGTTTTATTGTTGATTTTCAAAGACACCATCTTGGGGCTGGTGGCCGGTATTCAAATTGCGACTCACCGTTTGGTGGCGCATGGCGACTGGATTGAAATGCCGCAGTATGGTGCAGACGGTGAGGTGTTAGAGGTGGGGTTGCATACCGTTAAGGTTTGTAACTGGGATAAAACCATTACCACTATTCCAACTTATAAACTCATTAGTGATTCATTCAAAAACTGGCGTGGTATGTCGCTATCTGGCGGTAGAAGGCTCAAACGAGCTTTTCATATTGACGTTAACAGTGTGGCATTTATTGATGATGAAACGACCAATGAAATGCTCAATGGCTTCGACTACAAGGCTTTTGTAAAGCGAGTGAAACAAGAAGGGCCGAGCGAAACCAATCTTGCGTTGTTTAGGCGTTATTGTGAGTTTTACCTTGAAATGCATGAGCTGGTTAATCAGGAAATGACGTTAATTGTTCGTCAGTTACAACCGGCTGAATACGGCGTGGTCATTGAATTGTATTGTTTTTGCCACGACAAACGTTGGGTTGAATACGAACGTTTTCAGTCTGAGGTGATTGAACATGTATTGGCTCGGCTGCCTGCTTTTGGTTTACAAGCTTTTCAGCGTCCAGCTGGGAGTGATTTGCGTAGGGTTGAAGATTAAGGTCAATGGTGAAGCTTTTGACCTTAAGCCCAGACAGCGCCCTGCATCGCAACCATATCTATGCTAAACTCGCCCGCATAATAAACACTACCTCTGAGAACCTTCAATGAAAAAAATAACCTTAGTGGCCGCTGCGGTCACTTTTGCTGTGGGACTAACAGCCTGTAGTCGCGATGACAATGCTCAAATGCCAACTGGCGCACCGGGTGAGTTGGTGTCGGGTATTGAGCTGGCAAACTTCGACAAATCTGTTCGCCCACAAGACGATTTTTATCGTTATGTTGATGGTGCTTGGTTAAAGCGAACTAAGATTCCGGGGGATAAATCTAACTATGGCTCTTTTACTCAGTTATACGACGAAGCTCAGATAAAATTACGTCAAATCATTGAAAATACATCAAAAACCCCTGGTAAAACGCCGGGTTCAGATGAGCAGAAACTCGGTGACTTTTATGACAGTTACATGGATGAAGCCAATGCTGAAAAATTGGGTTTCACACCATTAAAAGCGGATCTTCAAAGCATTGCGAATTTAGGTTCACATGTTGAAATCGCCACAACGTTTGCTCATCTAAATCACATTGGGGTTAAAACGCCAATGAGTTGGTATGTTGATAACGATGAAAAGAATTCGAGCGAATATATTGTTGCACTAGATCAAAGCGGCATAGGTTTGCCAGACCGAGATTACTACCTTAAAGACACCGAGAAGTTTTCTAAAATTCGCACCGATTATCAAACTTATATTGCCCAATTGTTGGGTTTAATTGAATACCCTAATGCTACTGTGGCCGCTGAACGCATTTTAAAACTGGAAACCCAAATTGCAACTGCTCACTGGACGCAAGTTGAGCGTAGGGATCCGGTTAAATCGTATAACAAAATGTCGGTTTCTGATCTCAAAGAAATGATGGGCGCGTTAGATTGGAATGGTTATGCCAGAACTGCACATTTGACTAAAGCAACTGAGGTGGTTGTACGTCAGCCCAGTTATATCAGTAGCTTTGCTAAAACTTTTGCCGATACACCAGTGTCAGTGTGGCGTGACTATTTGGCTTTTCATCTTGTTGATGATTATGCCGACAGTTTGAGTAAGGAATTTGTAGATTTGCGTTACAACTTTTTTGATAAACGTCTGCGTGGCCTTGAAGCACAGTCACCGCGTTGGAAAAAGGCGGTTGATGCCACGGGTGTGGTTGTAGGTGAGATATTAGGCAAGTTATATGTAAAAGAAAACTTTTCGCCCGAAGCCAAGTCTCGCATGGAAAAAATGGTGCAAAACCTAATGAAAGCCTACAGCAAGCGTATTGACACACTTGAGTGGATGACAGACGAAACCAAGGTGGCAGCACAGGAGAAACTCAGTAAATTCACTTATAAAATAGGTTACCCAGATAAATGGAAGGATTATTCAGCCCTTGAAATTAAGGCCGATGATTTGGCAGGCAATGGTATGCGCTTTGCCGCGTGGGACAATGACCAAATGGCTAAACATTTGGGTCAACCGATTGATAAAACGGTTTGGCACATGACACCGCAAACGATCAATGCATATTACAACCCGGTGATGAATGAGATTGTTTTCCCGGCTGCGATATTGCAACCACCGTTTTTTAACATGGCGGCAGAAGATGCGGTTAACTACGGCGGCATAGGTGCGGTGATTGGCCATGAACTCGGTCATGGTTTTGACGATTCGGGCGCTCAATATGATGGCGACGGTAACCTTCGCGATTGGTGGACCAGCGTTGATAAGGCCGAATTCAAAAAACGCGCTAAGCAGTTCTCCGAGCAATACAGTCAATTCAAACCCTTTGATGATGCCAGTGTGAACGGCGATTTAACTTTGGGTGAAAATATCGGAGACTTGGGCGGCATGATAGTGGCCCTTGAAGCGTATCATTTGTCGCTTGAAGGTAAACCGTCAAAAACGATGGACGGTTTTACTGGCGACCAGCGCTTTTTCTTTGGCTGGGCGCAGGTTTGGCGTCGTAAATATCGTGAAGAAGCTTTGCGTCAACGATTGATGACAGACCCTCATTCGCCGAGTGAATACCGTGTTAACGGTATAATGTGGAATATGCCTGAGTTTTATCAGACCTTTGATGTAAAAGCGGGTGATAAGCTTTATTTGAAACCTGAAGATCGGGTTAAGATTTGGTAATTGGTTTTTTCGGTATGAATCAGCGCTACTTGTGGCGCTGATGGCCAAAATCAAAAGATCTCACACGGAGGCGCTGAGACACGGAGGTTCACGGAGAAAGATTAAAACAAAAATAAGAGGCAGATAAGAATCAAGATGTCGATTAATTCGTGTATATCATAAAAATTTTGTGTTTGACCCGTTTTCTTTTATCAGTTTTTGTTTTTCCTCTCTTAGCTTTTCCTCCGTGCCACCGTGTCTGCGTGTGAGTTCTTTTTACCTTGGTTATCAGGCCGCATAATCTTTAATATCTGAAACATAAATCCACCTCGACTATATTTTTATCCACAACAGGCGTATAATCCGCCCCCACAAACCTATCTGTCAGCCCATCCAAGAGGACATTATTGTGCTTCAAGACTATCGTAAACACGTTGAAGAACGTGCCGCACAAGGCATTGTACCCACTCCGTTAGACGCCAAGCAAGTCGCATCACTGGTCGAATTAATTAAAACCCCACCAGCAGGTGAAGAAGAGTTTATCCTTGATTTGTTGGTCAACCGTGTACCACCGGGCGTAGATGACGCCGCTTATGTTAAAGCTGGATTCTTAGCTGCCATCGCTAAAGGCGAAACGCAATCCCCTATTCTAGACGCTGCCAAAGCAACTGAGTTGCTGGGCACCATGCTTGGTGGTTACAACATCGAGCCGATGATTGACTTGTTAGATGACGAAGCCCTTGCGCCTATCGCAGCTGAAGGTCTGTCGAACACTTTGTTGATGTTTGATGCTTTTCATGATGTTAACGATAAAGCTACTGCTGGTAACGCGATTGCTAAACAGGTTGTTGAATCTTGGGCCAACGCTCAGTGGTTCTTGTCAAAACCTGAAATGGCCGAGAAAATCACCGTTACTGTGTTTAAAGTAACTGGCGAAACCAATACTGATGACTTGTCTCCGGCGCCTGATGCTTGGTCACGTCCTGATATCCCTTTGCATGCGCTGGCTATGTTGAAAATTGGCCGTGACGGTATCAACCCTGATGACGACGGTACGATTGGTCCTATCAAGCAAATCGAAGAATTGAATAAAAAAGGTTTTCCTTTGGCTTATGTTGGTGACGTAGTTGGCACCGGCTCTTCACGTAAATCTGCTACCAACTCTGTGTTGTGGTTCATGGGTGATGACATTCCTCATGTGCCTAATAAGCGCGGCGCTGGTGTGTGTTTGGGCGGAAAAATCGCACCTATCTTTTTTAACAC
This sequence comes from uncultured Alteromonadaceae bacterium, assembly GCA_938085045.1. Taxonomy (GTDB): domain Bacteria; phylum Pseudomonadota; class Gammaproteobacteria; order Enterobacterales; family Alteromonadaceae; genus JABSOG01. The sequence goes on along the minus strand of CALKGI010000215.1, from coordinate 20,199 downwards.
CATGGAAGATTCTGGCGCATTGCCAATCGAGCTTGATGTAGAAAAAATGAATATGGGCGATGTGATTGACATCTTCCCTTATGAAGGCAAAGTTAAACGTCACGGTACTGATGAAGTTATCTCTGAGTTTGAGCTTAAATCTGACGTTATCATCGATGAAGTACGCGCCGGTGGCCGTATTCCATTGATCATCGGTCGCGGTTTGACTGAGCGTGCTCGCGAAGCTTTGGGTATGCCGGCGACTGACATTTTCCGTCGTCCTGCTGATGTTGCCAGTTCTACTAAAGGTTACACTCTTGCTCAGAAGATGGTTGGTAAAGCTTGTGGCGTAGACGGTATTCGTCCTGGTCAATATTGTGAGCCGAAGATGACCTCTGTTGGTTCTCAAGATACTACCGGACCTATGACTCGTGACGAGCTTAAAGATTTGGCTTGTTTGGGCTTCTCTGCTGATTTGGTTATGCAGTCTTTTTGTCATACTTCAGCTTATCCTAAGCCGGTTGATGTGAATACTCACCATACGCTGCCTGATTTCATCATGAACCGTTCTGGTGTTTCTTTGCGTCCGGGCGATGGCATCATTCACTCTTGGTTAAATCGCATGTTGCTGCCTGATACTGTAGGTACTGGTGGCGATTCTCACACTCGTTTCCCTTTGGGTATTTCGTTTCCTGCGGGTTCTGGTTTGGTGGCGTTTGCCTCTGCTACTGGCGTTATGCCACTTGATATGCCTGAGTCGGTTTTGGTTCGCTTCAAAGGCGAAATGCAGCCAGGTATCACTTTGCGTGATTTGGTTCATGCCATTCCTTATCAAGCGATTCAAGACGGTCATTTGACTGTGGCTAAAGCTGGCAAGAAGAACGTTTTCTCTGGCCGTGTATTAGAGATTGAAGGCATTAAAGGTTTGACCGTTGAGCAAGCATTTGAATTGTCAGATGCCAGTGCTGAGCGCTCAGCTTCAGGTTGTACTATTAAGCTTGAAGAAGATTCTGTTGCTGAATACCTGCAATCAAACATCGTTATGCTCAAATGGATGATTGGCGAAGGTTATGGCGATGTTCGTACTATCGAACGTCGTATCAATAGTATGGAAGCTTGGCTGGCCAACCCTGAGTTGATGTCTGCTGACAAAGACGCTGAATATCACACTGTGATTGAAATCGATTTGGCCGATATTAAAGAGCCTATTTTGTGTGCACCAAATGACCCTGATGATGCGCGCTTGTTGTCTAGCGTTGCTGGCAGCACTATTGATGAAGTCTTTATTGGTTCTTGTATGACCAACATCGGTCATTTCCGTGCTGCGGGTAAATTGCTTGAGAACTTCAAAGGTCAGTTACCAACTCGCTTGTGGGTTGCACCACCAACTAAAATGGATGCTGCTCAGTTAACTGCCGAAGGTTACTACAGTATTTATGGCCGTGTTGGCGCGCGTACTGAGTCTCCGGGTTGTTCATTGTGTATGGGTAACCAAGCACGTGTTGCAGAGAAATCCACAGTGGTTTCTACTTCAACTCGTAACTTCCCGAATCGTTTGGGTAATGGCGCTGATGTTTACTTAGCATCTGCCGAGTTGGCTTCTGTTACTTCTATCACCGGTCGTTTACCGACTGTTGCGGAATATATGGAGTATGCTGACAAAATCAACGCAACTGCGGCTGATACTTATCGCTACTTAAACTTCCACAAAATGCCTGAGTACACCAAAAAAGCGGATAACGTGATTATCCAGCAACCGGCGTAACTCGCATTGTTGTAATTAGATAGTCCTCTTAAAAAAACCGGCAACGTTGCCGGTTTTTTTGTGTTTTTTAGTTGGCTAATAGCGTTTGTGATTGATTTTGAATTAATCCGCCAGTGCTATGTTCGCGCTCAGACGCAAAGCCAACTAAAATAAAACTAACAATTTCCTTTAGGTGAACATTATGGAATATGAATTCTCTCGTGACCCCGTCCAAGGTGGTTACCATGCCAAATTCTCTATGGAGCATGAAGTTTTTTCCTCTTGGTTGGTCGACGAAGTCGGCAATGACGCCAATCAAATTGATTCTTTGGTTCAGAGCGTTGAAAAACTCCGTCAGCATGATACTAATGAACTGACCTTTGAAGGTCGCGAGTATCTACTCACGCTCAATCAAATGGATGTGACATTACAGCTCAATGCCAGTTGTGACGGTATGGGTGGTGCCAATGGCATGGAGTTTGAAGAAGACGTTTCTATTAACGATGATAATTTTCGGGCTGCTTGTGGCTTAGATGACTTTTCTATTATGCTGACTTCGTGGCAGAAGTTTTTGAATACGTGAGTGTCGTGAAAGCCAATTTTCATCTCATGTAGGATGGTCCGAGGGAACCGAGGCCCATCAATTTTTATCGATTAGGAATGGTTTTGTCGATTTGAAGTTTTTGACGCAATAAATAGAGATGTTTTAACCGAATAGATTTGATGGGCCTCGCATAACTCGGCCCATCCTACGAATCGAAGTTCCAAGCTGGCTGTACACCCGCCTCCACAAGCTGACAAGTTTATTGAAAACTTATATGCTCCTCCATTTTTTCATCTCCGCTGATAATGTTAATATTAAATCAAACAGGATGGCTGTGAGCTGATGTTTGTAATAAAGGAAAAATTTAATGATAGTACAACTGTTAATTAAACCGTTCGAATGGTTTGTGTTCTTATTGGCCTGTTTGGCCTGCACTATGCTGTGGCTGTGTGTTGCAAGTACACCATTTGTTTTCTTTGCTGTATTAGGTCTGTTTGGTTATGCCGCTGACGAGCAAAATGGTTTGTATTGGCTTTATGCTGGATTGGCAACCGGAGGACTATTGGGTATTATCTATGCCGAATGGGTCAGAAGAAAATATGGTTGTATTGAGTTTATAGGAAAGTTGTTGTCGACGCCTGAAATAGATGGTCGGCGCACTGCCCAGCAGCAATGTCGACAGTCTTGGCTTGAGAGGAAATAAAGACAAAAAAAGAGGTACCAAATGGTACCTCAATAAATCATCTATGTGGTAGTAAGCATCCAGCTCCTATAGATTCCCTAAATCATCCATGAGGTTGCCAAACCGTGGCTCCATCAAAATCCTGTTGTTCCTGTGTCATCCTGTCATAGATACTCCAGTATCTATACCGTCGGTGATCCCTTACCGGTCCTTTGGTTTAATCCGTCAATTATGAATGCTGTTCATATGTCCGTTTGGTCTGCGTGTTGGTTTTTTGCTGCGCTTCCCGTAAAAGCACCGCTTAAAACTGGTGTTCAGACTTGCCCTTTAATGTCCGTCTGCTCTTAAGTCCAGTTAAGAAACCCATCCGCTGTTGTCCTTTTCCTTTTATAACAACCTTGTTATTACCGCTTCTGTAAATCTATCGTCGCTTCAGTGACTTGAATTGGCTATCAGCATCCCGCTCTGTTGTTATAAATAATAGCGGACACAGTTTCTGACGAAAGGGTGAAAATCGTAATCGGCGTTCCTTGTTCAATATTCTCGACAATGGATTTTAATATAAATCATTTAAATACAAGGGGATAGATATTTTGTTTAAGCTCAAATCAAGTGATTTAACGGACTTTTCTTACTTAGCTGTGAGATATTGCTTACAAGTAAAATTAACAAAGTCGCAATGGCTGTAAGCGTCCTTTTTTACTGGGAACTCTTGTTCCAGATCAATTAAAGTGTTGATTGTGGGGTGTAATTTGTCAAAGATAAAGTTAGAATAAATGATAATCGTTCTCAATAAGGTTTTATCCCAATGAAAAAGTCTGTTCTGGCAGCGCTGTTGTTGCTAGTAACCCAGGTCCAAGTGGCCATGGCTGAAAATGTCGTCAATATTTATTCTTACCGCCAACCCTTTTTGATTAACCCTATCCTTGAGACTTTCACTAAGCAAACTGGCATTAAAACCAAAGTGGTCTTTGCTAAAAAAGGGTTGCTTGAAAGGTTAAAACGCGAAGGTAAATTCAGCCCAGCTGATGTCGTTTTAACGTCTAATTTCAGTTTGTTGCTGCAATTGGCTGATGGTGGACTTACTCAGTCTTTTCAAAGTGATACCATCAACGAAAATGTACCCAATGCATTTCGTGACCCAAGCCATCAGTGGATTGCCCTGACCAAACGGGTTCGCAATATTTACAGCTCTAAAGCCCGTCTTGGTGACTTAAGTAATATCGGATACGAAGACTTGGCTTCAAATCAGTATAAAGGCAAGATTTGTACTCGCAGCGGTAAACATCCTTATAATATTGCGTTGGTTTCTTCAATGATCGCCCATCATGGTGAGCAACAAACTAAACAATGGTTGTTAGGCGTTAAGGCCAATTTGGCTCGTAAACCACAAGGTAATGACCGAGCACAGGTTAAAGCAATAAAAGAAGGCTTGTGTGATGTGTCTTTAGGTAACAGTTATTACTTCGGTAAAATGATGCAAGATGCCAAACAAAAAGTTTGGGCTGAGGCGGTTAATATTAATTTCCCAAATCAACAAGACCGCGGCTCACACATTAACGTAAGTGGTGTTGTTATGGCCAAGCATGCGCCAAACAAAGACAGTGCATTGAAGCTTATCAATTATTTGACTTCTGATGATGCTCAGCAGTTGTATGCATCGCTTAACATGGAATATCCGGTTAAGTCTGGCGTTAAGTTAGACCCAATGGTGGCTTCTTGGGGTACGTTTAAAGAAGATGAGATCTCCATCGCTAAAATTGCGGGTTTTCGCATAAAAGCTTTGGCCTTGCTTGATGAAACGAAGTTTGATCTGAACTAAATGCACAAAGGTTGGCTGCCCCGTCCTTGGACGGTTTTGGCCTGGTTCATTGGCATAACATTGTTATTGCCGGTGTTGGCATTATTTTTTGAAGCTTTTTCGCCTCAAGCAATGTCGCCGGGTACCGAGGTTTTTTCCCACCTGTGGGATACCGTTTTAATCGATTACATCAGTAACACCCTGTTACTGGTGTTTTGGGTTGCTTTGCTGTCGGTGGTTTTTGGTTTGCCGGTGGCATGGTTAATTGCAATGTGCCAGTTCCCTGGGCGAAAATGGCTACAATGGGCAATGATGTTGCCGCTGGCCATGCCCTCTTATATCATCGCTTATGTTTATACTGACTTGTTCGATTATGCCGGTCTCATTCAAACCACTTTACGCGGTTGGTTTGGCTGGCAATCTCCTGCCGATTACGCCTTTTTCGAAATTCGCTCGTTAGGTGGCGCGGCCACCATGTTGGCGTTGGTTTTGTTTCCCTACCTTTATCTCATCGTTCGCACTTCTTTGGCCGAACAATCGTATCAATTAATTCAAGCCAGCCGTGTGATGGGTTGTAAACCATGGGAAAGTTTCTTTCGAGTGTCGTTGCCGATGATCAGAGGCGCCATTGTGGTGGCGTTGGCATTGATTGGTATGGAAACGCTGGCCGACTTCGCCACAGTGCATTATTTTGCGGTCAACACATTGACCACGGCAGTTTATGATACTTGGTTAGGTTATAACAGTTTGACTGCTGCGGCCAAAATATCGGTGATGATGCTGGTTCTGGTATTTCTATTTATTGGTTTGGAGCGTTACAGCCGCAGACAACAAGCGGTATATGAACGCCAGTCGAAGCAAGATAGCGATTTTCTTTATCGGCTAACAGGTATTAAAGCGGTTTTGGCTACTTTGTGGTGTTTAACGATTTTGTTTTTTGCTTTTGTACTCCCGCTGTTGGTTTTGATTGGTTACGCCATCGATAACGTGGATGTGGCATGGAACAGTGAATTCTTTCGTTTTGCTGGCGTTAGTTTTTCGATTGCTGCAACCGTTGCGGTGATCACGGTGAGCATCAGTTTGGTGATCCTCAGTAATCAACGTGATAGCAATACTCATGAGCAAAAATGGTTTAATCGACTGCCGAGTGTTTTTGCTTCAACTGGATATGCTTTGCCAGGAACTGTATTAGCCATTGGAGTGTTGATACCATTAACCACGCTGGATTTTGCCCTCAATGACGTGCTCGATAAATGGATGCAGTGGCAGCCGGGTTTAATATTAAGCGGTAGCGTATTTGCCATCATTTTCGCCTATGTGGTACGTTTTAACGCCGTTGCAGTGGGGGCTATTGAGTCGAGTTATAGCAAAATCAGTCCTTCAATAGATATGGTGTCTAAAACCTTGGGGTTAGGGCGTTTGAAGTTGATGTGGCTAGTTCATTTGCCGTTGCTGAAAAAAGGTTGTTTGACCGCTGCCTTGTTAGTGTTTATTGAATCGATGAAAGAATTGCCTGCGGCGTTATTGTTACGTCCATTCGATTTTGAAACGTTGGCGACTTATGTTTATCAGTATGTTAGCGACGAGCAGCTTGAAAATGCCTCGATTGCTGCTTTGACCATAGTGGTGGTGGGGTTGGTGCCGCTGATTTTTATCAACAGACTGTCGGTTAAGCGCTGAGTATCATCCAAATAGGAAAGTATTTGTGGAAAACAAACTTCAACTCACTGATTTAAGTTGTCGCTATCAAGGCAAAACTATTTTGAATGGCTTGTCATTGAGCCTCGAAAATAACGAAATTTTGTGTCTGCTCGGTCCCAGTGGCTGCGGAAAAACGACGGCGCTTAAGGCTATGGCGGGACTAATGCCGACCACTGATGGGCAAATCTTTATTGATGGTCAGCAAGTCAATGGGAAAGGTGTTTTTGTGCCGCCCGAAAAGCGTAATATCGGTATGATTTTTCAAGATTATGCGTTGTTTCCACATTTGAGCGTGGCAGGTAATGTTGGCTTTGGCATTCGAAAAATGGCCAAAGAACTGTTGGCCGAGCGAGTTAATGAGCTGTTGGCTTTGGTTAAGCTCGATGGTTTGGGCGAGCGTTTTCCACATCAACTGTCTGGCGGACAACAACAAAGGGTCGCAATTGCCAGATCTTTGGCGTATTCGCCTCAGTTATTACTGCTTGATGAACCATTTTCAAATATCGACACCCAAGTGCGTTATGAGTTGATTGATGAAATTCGCGATATTTTAAAATCGCAAAAAATGTCGGCGGTGTTTGTTACCCATTCAAAAGAAGAAGGTTTTGCCTTTGCCGACAAAATGGCGGTGATGAATCAAGGCAAAATTGCTCAGTTGGATACCCCTGAGGTATTGTTCAATCATCCAAAGAGTCCATTTGTGGCCGAGTTTTTGGGTAAGGGCGTTTATATTCCAGCCAAAGTTTTGTCTAAGTCTGAAGTCGATTGTGCTTTGGGCGTGATTGGCAGCACGTCTGAAATTAAACTGCCAGTGGGCACTAAGGGAGAACTGTTTGTCAGGCCTCAGTATTTTCAGTTGAATCAAGCGGGTGAACCTAACGCACAGATTAAGCACAAGACTTTTATCGGCAGTGGTTTTACTTATCAGATTGCTTTTGAGCAAATGTCGATTGATGTATTTTCGCCGAAAAACCTACCTTTGGCGGCAAAAGTCGAATTATCAGTAGTTCCACACCATTTACACCTGTTTTTACCCTGATTATGTGTAACTTAGCTTAACGGATTGAGTGAAATTTTGTATCATGCAGATCATCTGATTAATACACCAAGGAACACCATGGCACAAGAACAGCTGGGCATTTGCGCAGAGGCTAATATTCACGGCCTATACCTGCTGTTTAATGCCAATGACGGCCGAGAAGCATTTATTCGAGGCGTGTTGTCAAAGTTACCTGCGTTGTTCGACGAGTTGGGTGAGCGTTTTTCTGAGGCTATGTTGACTGGTATGGTGTGCATTGGCGCCAACTACTGGGATGAACTCTATCCCAACAAACGTCCAGCCTTACTAAAGCCCTTTCCTGCGATGTCTCACGGTGGTTATGATATGCCGGGAGTACCATACGATATCTTGGTACAGGTGCGTTCAGACCGCGTCGACGTCAACCATTTGATGGGATTACAGATAGCAGCACTTTTTGCCAACTCAGTTGATTTAGTTGACCAGTTAAAGGGCTTTCGTTATCTCGACGGTCGTGACTTAACGGGATTTGTTGATGGCACCAAAAACCCTCGTGGTATGAAAAAACACAAAGTGGCTTTGGTGGGTGATGAAGACAGCGATTTTTCTGGTGGTAGTTATATTCACATTCAGCGTTATCGTCACAATTTAAGGCGTTGGGACAATTTAGACGTATTAGAGCAAGAAAAGGTGATAGGACGCACCAAAATCAAAAACCAAGAATTTGCAGAATCGAAAAAACCGCCAACTTGCCACATAAAGAGAGCTGACTTGGTGGATGACAATGGTCAACCGATGGAAATACTGCGCCAGAGCATGCCGTATGGTCATTTGAAATTGCAGGGGTTGTTTTTTATGTCGTGCTGCAAAACGCCTGAATACTTTGAAAAGATTTTACGTAGCATGATTAAAGGTGACGAGCAGGGGCATTGTGATGCGTTGCTCAACTTCACTGAAGCAGAGACCGGGGCTGCATTTTTTGCCCCGTCACGCACGTTTTTACAAAATAATAAGTAGCGTTAGCCTTTAAACGTTCTCAAACAATTCTTTGATTTTCTGTAAAGTGAAATCAATATCTGAAACATTAGACGGTGCAATGAAAATGGTATCATCACCAGCTATTGTGCCTAATACACCTTCCGCTTTACCGACCGAATCGAGCAAACGGGCAATTAGCTGTGCAGCACCCGGGCTGGTTCGGATTATCACCATCACATCATTGTGCATGATTTCAAGCACCAATTGTTTTAATGGACTTCTGGCGGTTGGCATACCGAATTCGGCAGGTAGGCAATAAACCATTTCTTGCTTGGCATTTCGAGTGCGGACCGCACCGAACTTGCTGAGCATTCTTGATACTTTAGATTGACTGATGTTGTCGAATCCTTGGCCTTTAAGGGCATCGACTATTTCACCTTGTGAGCCAAATCGCTCTTCGGTCAATAACAGTTTGAATGCTTTGACCAGCAGTTGTTGTTTACTTGGAGTTGCCATTTTGAGTACTGTTTATCTTCGGTTTTCAATAAAGAGATTCTACTAAAAATAGCGTGACATGACAGTAAATGTTAGTAATTGTTGAGCATATAGTTGGGAAAAGTTAGCAAATAGATTATTTTTGTGGCTATTGGCAACGGACAATGGATTTTTTGCTCGTGATCCAGTAAGGTTGGCGCGTTTTTTAATCACACAAAATGATAAGTGGAGAATTAGCATGAAAGTAACCGTAATTGGTGCTGCTGGCGGTATTGGTCAAGCGTTATCGCTTTTATTGAAAAATGGCCTTCCTGCGGGAAGTGACTTGGCCTTGTTCGATTTGGCCCCTGTAACCCCGGGTGTTGCCGTTGATTTGAGCCATATCCCTACCGATGTCAAGATCCAAGGCTTCTCAAAAGATGATTTGGGCAAAGCATTAGCCGATGCCGACATCGTGATGATCCCAGCTGGTATGCCACGTAAGCCTGGTATGGACCGTGCTGATTTGTTCAAAGCCAACGCTGGCATTATTAAAGGTTTGGCTGAAGCCATTGTTGAAAACTGTCCTAAAGCCATGGTTGGTGTTATCACAAACCCAGTAAACACAACTGTGCCAATCGTTGCCGAAGTATTCAAAAAAGCTGGTACTTATGACGCTAAACGTCTGTTCGGTGTGACTACTTTGGATGTTATCCGTTCTGAAACTTTTGTTGCACAAGCCAAAGGTTTGAGCGCAACTGAAGTTATGGTTCCAGTTATTGGTGGCCACAGTGGTACTACTATCTTGCCATTGTTATCTCAAGTAGATGGTGTTGAGTTCACTGATGAAGAAGTTGCAAGCTTAACAGACCGTATCCAAAACGCTGGTACTGAAGTTGTTGAAGCCAAAGCGGGCGGCGGATCAGCTACTTTGTCTATGGGTCAAGCTGCTGCACGTTTCTGCTTGTCTTTGGCTAACGCCATGAACGGCGACCAAGCTGTTGTTGAATACGCTTATGTAGATGGTGGTTCAGAGCACGGTGAATACTTCGCACAAGCTATGCGTTTGGGTCCAAACGGTGTTGAAGAGTTGCTGCCTATTGGTGATTTGAGCGCTTATGAAGAAAAAGCGTTGAACGACATGAAAGACACTCTTACTGGTGATGTTAGAAAAGGCGTCGAGTTCGTTGCTGGTTAATTCAGCATCAAATTTTTAGCTGTTTGCATATATGCAAATTGAAAAGGCCTCGCAATGCGAGGCCTATTATTTTCTGCTTTAAATCGATTCTTGTTATATAGAATCAACCCACTGCATTTTTTACGTTTAACTCTTACGATCAACCGCAATTCGAGCCAAAGAAACCAGCGCCAGTTTGTAATCTGACTCAGGCAAAAAACCAATCGCATCTATCGCACGCTGTGCTTCTAGCTTTGCCATGTCAGTTGCATACTCTAATGCTTTCGTTTCTTTTAAGGCATTCATGACTGCGTCTAAGTTGTCCATACCTGTACGGTGCTCTATAGCATCCCTAATCAACTGTTTTTGTTCGCCAGAGCCGTTGTTGATTACATGTATAAGCGGCAGGGTAGGTTTGCCTTCACTTAAATCGTCGCCGATATTTTTGCCTAAATCATCACTGCTTGCAGAGTAATCAAGTACATCATCAATCAATTGAAAGGCGGTCCCTAGATGCATACCGTATAAGCGCATGGCTTCAATGGTTTGCTCATCTTTGTTGGCAATCACACCGGCCAGTTGAGTCGCCGCTTCAAAAAGGCGAGCCGTTTTGCAATAAATGACTTTTAGGTAGCTTTCTTCTGTGGTGTTAGGATCGTTGCAATTCATTAGTTGCAGCACTTCACCTTCGGCGATGACGTTGGTTGCATCAGCGAGAATCTGCATTACCGGCATTTTCTCGATGCTAACCATCATTTGAAATGAACGGGTATAAAGAAAGTCACCAACCAATACACTGGCTTGATTACCAAAAACCTCATTTGCCGTGTCTTTGCCCCGGCGCATTGTTGATTCGTCCACTACATCGTCGTGCAACAGCGTAGCGGTGTGAATAAATTCAATGATCGCAGCAAGGGTAATGTGGTTGTCGCCTTGATAATCGAGCGCGCGAGCGGCGAGCACCGTTAATAATGGCCGGATTCGTTTACCACCACCATTGACGATGTAAAACCCCAGTTGATTCACAAGGGCGACATCAGAGCGCAAATGATCGTAAATTAAATTGTTAACGGCTGACATATCTTGTTTGGATAAGTCAGTAATCCTGTTGAGATCCATGGCGGTCAGTTCTCAGACTTCTAATGCAAAAAATATAGCTCGCGATAATACACTAAACCGATGCTTTACTCATAATGCTTTGTGTACATTAAAGCGCTTTTTAGTAAAAAAAAGTCGTGATCATTTTTGCAGCGATCTTTTTGTTAATTGCCCTTGATCACTGTTCTCAATTCGCGTAGAATCCGCGCCCTGAATGAAAATTGTATGCGCCAATGTGTGCGCAAAAAATGAACGGAGTTAAATATGTACGCGGTTTTCCAAAGTGGTGGTAAACAACACCGTGTGGCGCAAGGCCAAACCGTTCGTCTGGAGAAGCTAGACATCGAAACTGGTGCGGTTATTGAGTTTGATAAAATACTCATGGTTGCCGGCGGTGATGATGTTAAGATCGGCGCTCCTTACGTAGACGGTGGAAAAGTAACGGCTGAGGTAGTATCTCATGGCCGTGGTGATAAAGTTACGATCGTTAAATTTAGACGTCGTAAGCATTCACGTAAGCAACAGGGCCACCGTCAGTGGTTCACTGAAGTTAAAATAACTGGCATTAACGCCTAAACTAGGAGCACTAACATGGCACATAAAAAGGCTGCAGGTAGTACTCGTAACGGTCGCGACTCCGAAAGCAAACGCTTAGGTGTTAAGCGATACGGCGGCGAGTCTGTTTTGGCGGGTAGCATCATCGTACGTCAGCGTGGAACACAATTCCACCCTGGTGACAATGTAGGCATCGGTAGAGACCACACTTTATTTGCACTTTCAGAAGGTCAAGTAAAGTTTGCGATTAAAGGTCCTAACAACCGTCGCTACGTAAGCATTGTTGAGTAACAAACATTGTTTGTTTAAAAAACCCCGCAATCGCGGGGTTTTTTTTTGCACACAGATGTGCTCGCGCATGGATGAGCTAAGAGCAAGGTGTGATTGTCGATTGAGTGCTGCCGAGGGTAGCCGAAAAATAGTCTTGGGAGTTTTGAAGCCATGAAATTTGTTGATGAAGTTGAAATCAAAGTAGACGCCGGTGACGGTGGCAATGGTATTGCCAGTTTCAGACGTGAAAAATATGTGCCCGAAGGCGGCCCTGATGGCGGCGACGGTGGTGATGGTGGTGATGTTTATCTGGTGGGTGATGAAGGTCTTAATACCCTCATTGATTATCGCTTTACTCGTTTTCACAAAGCTGACCGTGGCACCAATGGTCATACCGCTAATAAAACCGGTAAACGTGGTCAAGATTGCTTTCTTAAAGTTCCGGTCGGTACCAGGGCGTCGGATGTTGACACTGGCGAAGTGATTGGTGATGTGACCAAACACAAGCAAAAGTTGATGGTGGCCAAAGGCGGTTATCATGGTTTGGGTAATACGCGTTTTAAAAGCAGTACAAATAGGGCGCCTCGGCAAAAAACCTCAGGTACCGCTGGTGAGGTTCGCGATCTTAAATTAGAGCTAATGTTATTGGCTGACGTTGGTTTGCTGGGTTTGCCTAACGCAGGTAAATCTACACTAATTCGCAGTGTATCTAAAGCCAAACCAAAAGTGGCTGATTATCCGTTTACTACCTTGGTACCAAACCTTGGTGTTGTGAGCCCAGAAGCACATCGCTCGTTCGTTATTGCCGATATACCTGGTCTTATCGAAGGTGCGGCAGATGGTGCCGGACTTGGTATTCGCTTTTTAAAGCATTTGGCTCGTTGTCGAGTGTTATTGCATATTGTTGAATTGCTACCTGCTGATGGTTCAAACCCGGCTGAAAATGCCAAGACTATTTTAGCTGAATTGCAAAAGTATAATGAAAAAGTCGCAGCTAAACCTATTTGGCTGGTCTTTAACAAGATTGATTTGTTGCTTGAAGATGAAGCGCAAGAAGTTGCCGACGAAGTGATAGAAGCGTTGGACTGGGAAGGTCCTGTACATTATATTTCGGCTTCTAGCAAAATGAACACTAACCAATTATGCCTAGATATCCTCAATGCACTTGAAGATATGCCAAGAGGGGTGGTCATTGAGGACGAAGAAGAAGTTGAATTCAAATGGGATACCTATCACGAGCAAACTATTGCTGCTCACAAGGATGACGATTTTGATGACGACGATGATGATGATTTTGACGACGATGATTATGACGTTGAAGTGGTTTATCAGCCTTAAAGTAAGCAGTCTTAACGTAAGCAACCCTAAAGGAAGCTACCTTGACTCAAACAAATGAAACTTCAACCAAAAAAACAGTTCATGTGGCTGTTGGCATTGTGTTGCAGGGCAGCAAAGTGTTTCTTACCAAGCGGGCAGAAGATGTTCACCTTGGTGGCAAGTGGGAGTTTCCCGGTGGCAAGGTTGAACAGGGCGAAACTGTTGAGCAGGCTTTGCATCGTGAGTTAATCGAAGAAATTGGTATTGAAGTTAAAGACTCATCAAAATTCTTGCATATTGAACATGATTATCCAAAAGTGAATGTGCACTTAGATTTTATTCGAGTGGATGATTTTGAGGGCACGCCTACAGGTTGCGAAGGTCAGTTGTCTAAATGGTTTGATATTGGTGAGTTGTCTACCGTCGATTTTCCAGAGGCTAACAAGGCTGTGGTCGAAAAACTGCTCGCACTGTGAGCTATGATTTTTAAATTTGCTTGACCGTTTTATTGAGCGACTGAAAAGAGCAAAGGCGCATCAGCCTCTTTATTAGAGACTGAGCGCCAGTAATCGCTTTATCAATGGACCATAACAATATCCACCTGTTCGATTAAGTTTCAATCTTCCTGATAGGGTCGAACTCCATTCAACCAGTAATAGCTCTTTGAAACAGAGCGCCCATTCATCCTGATTGGCATACCTTTCGCCTTTTTTACTATCCTTTCGTTTAATCCTTTATCTTCCATGTTCCTGACCACCTTGGCGTTAGCTCATCGCTGAAGATCCCTATTCATCCTTCGCTGTTTTCAGAATATATATTATAGATTTTGACTGTGCTGAAAAAGATAGCCGGTTGATATCGTTTTTGCGACTTGTTATTAAACCTTAAGTTCTGACTTGAAAAAACAAATAAAAACAAAGGGCTGATGATTTGAGGTCAGCTGTATCTAGGTCCCTAAAACCATTGATTCGCACAGATTTGTAAGAGATATCTTAGTGGCCCGAGCGGTATAGTCCCAAAGCCCGTTTTGAGTTGATTTGATGTACTTTTCGTTACATTCGCATTGGCGATGCTTTGTACTGGCAATTGCAGATAAAAACTTTACAATAGCGCAAAAATTTCTTTGATTTACAAGGTCCGCGATAAATGAAGAAGACCACACTATTTAAATATTCCCGTACTATTCATAAGTGGGCGGGATTGGTATTGGGCATTCAGTTGTTGTTGTGGATAACTGGCGGGTTGGTGATGAGTGCTATTCCGGGTGACAAAGTCCATGGAGATCATTTGGTAAACCGTGAACATAGCAAAGATTTGCCTCGTAGTGCTTATCAATATCCGATTGAGTCATTGCTTAAAAGTATCACTGGCGATATCAAATCAATTAACTACACCAGTTTGCTAAACCAGCCTGTTTATAAAGTGAGAACCGAAAGTGGCCAGCAATGGTTTAATGCTGTCACGGGACTAGGTGTAGCTAAATTAAACGAAGCACAAATTCGGGAACTGGCACAAGGTTATTATATTGGTGGTGGTGCATTGGTGTCGCTGAATTTTCTCGAAGAGCTACCACAAGAGATGGGGCGCAGAAAAAACCTTTGGCAGGCCAATTTTGACGATATGGTTGATACCACTTTATATCTGTCGCCTGATACTGGCTCTTTGATTAGGGTAAGAAGTGATATTTGGCGGTTTTACGATTTTTTCTGGATGTTACACATCATGGATTATAGCGAACGTAGTGACAGTCATAACTGGATGCTAATTATCTTCTCTGCTTTTGGCACTTTATTTTCTCTGACCGGAGTGGTTTTATTCTTTCAGGTATTCAAAAAGCGAGACTTTATGTGGAAAAAGCGTTCAGCTTTGCGACCATTAAAAGAGTAAGCATTAAAGACAATATTTGATTAAAACAAAATTACTTTTATGTTAACTAAATGTCATAAAATAACGGCTTGTTACATCATATGAGGTGAAAGCTCCGCTCACCGCAGTTAAGTCGCCATTTATCGCGTGATATTTGTAATTTAACTGCATGAACGGCATTATGGCTTTGTCTTTTGTTATCTTGAACTTCAGTTATTCAACTCGCTGTTACCTTGTGTATCAGCGAGTTTTTTTAGAAGAGCAAAAGCTTCACACGGAGAAACGGAGGCGCGGAGGTTCACGGAGAAAGGTTAAAGATAGAATGACTAAATGATGTCCTTCTTATCATTATTCGGTGTTTTGCTACAGCTTTTGTTAGGTTTCCTTCTTTTATATTTTTTGTGTCTTTTCCTCCGTGAATCTCCGTGTTACCGTGCCTCCGTGGTGAAGCTCTTGACTTTCATGGCCACAGGCCACAAGAATCAATCACAACTACCGAGACTGATCAAATTCACTATAAGTCTCATCATATTCATTTGCCGTCTCTAATTGGTCTTTAGGCAAAACATTCACCGTCTCGTGCAGCTCAGAATAAACCAATATTACCTCACCAGATTTAAGCGAACGCTTTACGTCTTCAACTTTTTCTTCCAGTGATTTTTCTTGCTCACCGTAATCGGTGCCTTCTTTTAAAACAAAAGCTTCAATGATACTGTTTAGTGTTTCGGGGCTAATTTGTTCGGCTGGAATTATCATGATTTAGTTTTACTCAACTCTTTGCTTAATTTTTTACTCAAGACGGATTCAATGAAAGCGGGCGCTCGCTGTTCGAGCCAGAATTTGGGTTTTAATGGATGTTTGCCGTGAATAAACCCGACATGACCGCCACCGCTGCTCAGTTCATAACGTATTGCTGGCGATAAATCTTCAGGTACTGGGTGAACTTGATGGGTCATAAAAGGATCGTCCGCAGCATGAATAATCAGTGTCGGTGTGGTTACACCTTTTAAAAACTGAATGCCGCTACATTTGGCATAATAATCTTCAGCACTGTCAAACCCGTGAAGTGGACCTGTGACCAAATCATCAAATTCTTTTAACGTTTTGATTTTTTTTACTGTGTGTGGGGTTATGCCAATCGGAAATTTTTCTTTAAGAAAGCCAAGTTTCTTGATTAAACCCTTTTTGAGCATATCGAGCAAAAACTTTTGGTAGACCCGCGAAAAATTACGACTCAAGCGTTTGGCACAAGGTGACAATCTCAGCGGT
Organism: uncultured Alteromonadaceae bacterium; assembly: GCA_938085045.1. GTDB lineage: Bacteria > Pseudomonadota > Gammaproteobacteria > Enterobacterales > Alteromonadaceae > JABSOG01. The sequence goes on along the minus strand of CALKGI010000215.1, from coordinate 3,726 downwards.
GCTGAGATAACAACCGCTGCATCGAGCAGACTATCATCTCCATTTTCACCCAAGTATTTAGACAGCATATTGCCACCCAAAGAAAATCCAATCGCTGACAATGGGCTGTTGGGATATCTTTGCCTTAATAACTCAATTAAATAGCGAGCGTCGGTCGTTTCACCGGAATGATAAGCTTGTGGATGCCGGTTAGTTTTTTTACCGCAACCTCTAAAATGCATCAAAACCCCAGTCCAACCGTTTTTGGCGATCACTTCCATCATGCCTCTGGCATAAAAACTGTCGATTGAACCACCTAGCCCATGAAACAGCACAACCAAGGGTTTAGTGCTGTTTGGGTCTGGTTTATCTGTCCAGCACAGCTCTACAAAGTCACCGTCAGGTAACTCCAATTGTTCATCAATGGTTTCTATTGAGTGTCGTTTGCGATAAAAACGGGGCAAAATCGTTTGCAAGTGAGGGTTTCTCATCCACCAGGCGGGTTTGAAGCTACTTTCTACTATCACTGTTCGATACGTCTCGGGTCTTAGATGGGGCAATTGTAACCGATCACAAATGCATAGCCAAACCTGTCAGCATTTTCTGACGACATCGTTAACGACACTGATTCACACTTGCAAAATGGTAGGACCAGTTTAAACTGTCTTCACTCAATTATCCAAAAGTGATGAATAATGGACAGGCGATCCTTTCTAAAAACCGGTTTGTTAACGGGATCAATGCTCGTAACTGGCACCAGTCTTTACGGCTGTGCCGATCTTGATATTCTCGACACCGATTTAGTGACTGATGATGTCAGTTTGGCATTAGGGGCGTTAGTGCCTGTTTTTTTTGCAGGCGTATTGCCTGATGAACCGCAAATGAGAAAACAAAAGATAAAGCAAGTCATTGATGGAATGCGTATTGCGATGAAAAGATTACCACCGCACACATTGAAAGAATTAGAAGACCTTTTTGGATTATTAACCAATCGATTGACCATGTTGGCCTATACAGGCAGTTTTTCATATCTTAATGAAATGCCTACCGTGCAGGCGATGAAATTAATAGAGGGTTGGCGCACCAGTTACATCGGTTTGTTGAATACTGCCTATGAAGGATTAAAAGAGCTTCTTGTGGCATCATTTTATGGCAATCCAGAAAATTGGACAGTATTAAATTACAACAAACCAGACTTGGGGGTTTAAGCGATGATAGCAGATCCAATAAAACAAGGGCTGGCTAAAGGGTGGGATCATGTAGATGGTGCCAAACTCACCAGCAGTCAGCATTATGAGGCAGATGTAGTGATCATTGGATCCGGTGCTGGCGGCGGTATAAGTGCTGAAGAACTGGCCAAAGCTGGATTCAAAGTGATTGTGGTCGAAATGGGCGGCTTTAAATCGTCTAGCGATTTTGTGATGGAAGAAAAGTCAGCCTACCCAGACTTATATCAAGAATCCTCAGGTCGTAGAACAAAAGACAAAGCCATTGGTATATTACAAGGCCGCACGGTAGGGGGTTCTACTACGGTAAATTGGACAACCTCAATTCGTACGCCTGAGCCGACCCAACAATATTGGCGTGACAAGTTTGGGGTTAAGCTAGACGGTGAAGATGCGCTCATTCCCTACTTTGAAAAAGCCGAAGTTCGGTTGAATATCGATCCATGGCCTGTGCCACCAAACCCAAATAATCAAGCGTTGTTAGATGGTTGCGAAAAACTAGGATATAAATCGACTGTTGTCTCAAGAAATGTCAAAGGCTGCGCCAATTTAGGATATTGCGGTATGGGTTGCCCTATTAATGCAAAGCAATCAATGTTGGTGACAACAATACCGGGGGCACTGAACAATAAAGCCAAACTCATCACTAACCTTTATGTGCAAAACTTCAAATGGGCTAAAGATAAGGTAACTGGTGTTGAAGCGTTAACCATCGATCAAGATTTTCAACGCCGAAAAAGTGTCAAAGTGACCATAAAGGCAAAGCACTACATACTAAGTGCTGGCGGCATTGGTTCAGCTGCAATACTAAAACGCTCAGAGGTACCCGACCCGTCAGAGCGTCTAGGCAAATTCACTTTTTTGCATCCTGTAGTCATATCGGGCGCGCTAATGGCAGACCCAATTAAAGCCCATAGCGGAGCGCCACAATCGATTTATTCAGACGAGTTTTTGTTCAAAGACGGTGTAGACGGCAAAGCAGGCTACAAGCTTGAAGTGCCACCGGTTCATCCCATCTTAATTGGCACCAAATTGGTCGGTTACGGTGAACAACACGCCGCTTTGATGAAACAGTTTAACAATATTCAAGTACACATTAGTTTGATAAGAGACGGTTTTCACCCCGAAAGTCCTGGTGGAACAGTCGAATTGTCAAATCAAGGAGACCCTATTTTGGACTATCCTATCACTGATTATATTTGGGATGGGGTTAGGCGATCTTATCTGAGCATGGCCGAATTACAATTTGCTGTTGGTGCAAAGGCTGTGCTGCCAATTCATAAAAAAGGCGGTAGTTACACAACTTGGAAAAGTGCCAAAGAAGCGATAAATAACTTCCCGCTCGAAAATTACTGGTCTTCGGTGGTCTCAGCCCATGTCATGGGTGGCTGTAATATGGGGGAAAATAGTAATACATCGGTGGTGAACAGCTATGGCGAACATCATCAACTCGAAAATTTAAGTATTTTAGATGGGTCTGTTTTCCCCACTAGTTTGGGGGCTAACCCACAGCTGTCAATTTACGGCTTGGTCTATCGTAACGTTGAACGCCTAATTAACAGGTTAAAACCTTAGGACAGACACCTAGGTTCGACTCAAATTCAGTCACAAACCGTTGAAATACAAGGCACTCAGCACTTTTTTATAAAAAAACTGTTTTTTTTGCAATTTAGTAGTTGCGCTCCAAAAAACTATCCCCTACAATGCGCACCACTTAATGACGTGCCGGCTTAGCTCAGTTGGTAGAGCAACTGACTTGTAATCAGTAGGTCGCCAGTTCGACTCCGGCAGCCGGCACCATTAATACAAAATTTGGAGGGGTTCCCGAGTGGTCAAAGGGATCAGACTGTAAATCTGACGGCTCAGCCTTCGAAGGTTCAAATCCTTCCCCCTCCACCATCTTTTGTGCATACAGCGAGCATCGTATAATGGTATTACCTCAGCCTTCCAAGCTGATGACGTGGGTTCGATTCCCACTGCTCGCTCCAAACATTGTATGCTGATATGGCTCAGTTGGTAGAGCGCACCCTTGGTAAGGGTGAGGTCGGCAGTTCGAATCTGCCTATCAGCACCATCTTTTGTGATAAAAAGCACTATATTCTATGGTGCTTTATTTATTTAAATAACCCCTACGCGCGAAGCAAATTATTAAGGTGCTCTGATGGCTAAAGAAAAGTTTGAACGTAATAAACCCCATGTAAACGTTGGTACAATTGGCCACGTTGACCATGGTAAAACTACACTGACTGCTGCAATTACTAACGTACTTGCTAAGCGTGGTGGTGCTGAAGCACAAGCGTTTGATCAAATCGATAATGCGCCAGAAGAAAGAGAGCGCGGTATTACAATCGCAACTTCTCACGTTGAGTATGATACTGACTCACGTCACTACGCACACGTAGATTGTCCTGGTCACGCCGATTATGTTAAAAACATGATCACTGGTGCTGCTCAAATGGACGGCGCGATTTTGGTTGTTGCTGCAACTGATGGCCCTATGCCACAAACTCGTGAGCACATC
>CALKGI010000214.1 GCA_938085045.1 uncultured Alteromonadaceae bacterium | reverse complement strand
GTGCGAATTTCATGGCTCATTTTGGCAAGAAAATCAGACTTGGCTTGGGTAGCTTGCTCAAGGGCTAAAGTGCGTTTAGCGACTTTGTTTTCAAGGTTTTGGTTGATGTCGAGCAGTTGTAAATGGGCTTTGACACGGGTTAACAGTTCAAATTTATCGATGGGTTTGCTCAAATAATCATTGCCACCAACGGCAAAGCTCTGAACCAGGTTATCTACTTGATTTTTGGCGGATAGAAAGATCACTGGTAGGTCGAGTACGCCAAATTGTTCACGAATTTTTTGACAGACTTCATATCCGTCCATGTTGGGCATCATGATATCGAGCAATACTAAATCAAACGGTCCGTTTTGCTCAATTGCCTGTAATGCTTCGAGGCCACTGGTGGCTTCAAACAATTGGTAATTGCGTTGATTGAGATGGTTTTTCAATACTTGAAGGTTAAGCGGTTCATCATCGACCAATAACAGTCTGAAGGACTTTTCATCTATGGCTTGGAGATAGGCGGGCAATATGGGTTCGGGCTGAGCTGGTACCTGTACTGTTGCTTGAACTGTAGTATCAACTTCGGCGGCTGTTTGACCGTCATAATCGAGCGGTTTTTCTATGGTGGTGGGCATGGTAAAGCTCAAAATACTGCCTTCGCCCACTGTTGACTCAATATTAATGGTGCCACCATGCAATTGAACTAATTGTTTGCTGACAGCAAGGCCAAGACCTGTGCCGCTTTGCGTGCGGGCAGTGCCGTCTTGCAACTGCTCAAAAGGTTCGAAAATATCATCAAACTTATCTTTGGGTATACCGCAGCCAGAATCAGTAATGGTGATGGTCATCCAGTCACCAGTAACCCGTGCGCCGACCATGATACAACCAGTATCGGTAAACTTTATGGCATTGCCTATAAGGTTATGAAATATCTGTATCAAGCGGCTTTCGTCGGCTTTTACAGCGCGCAAGCCGGGCGGGATACGGTTCAATAATTCAACCTGTTTGTCTTTAACCAAAGGTTCGAGCAATGCTAAAACCTCAGAGGTTAATTGACGAATATCGAGTGCTTTGGCATCTAGCACCAATTGTTTGTTTTTAAGGGTTGAGAAGTCGAGTATGTCATTGATCAAATTCGATAGCCGTTTACCACTGCGCACAATCATCGACAAGTTTTCGTTGCCCTGTTTTGATTGTTCGCCAGCATTACCTGCCATCAGCGATTCTGCCAAACCGACAATGGCGTTAAGTGGGGTTCGTAGTTCGTGCGAAGTATTGGCTAGAAACTCATCTTTGAGTTTATTGGCTTTTTGCAGTTCAAGTACCTTGCGTTGCTCGTGGCGAATTTTTTTCTGATGGGTACGCATCAGTAAAAAAATAAATAAAACAATAAATAAGGCAACAATCAGGGCATACAGACTGAAGGCCTGCGGTGTTATCCACTGAGGTGTTGTGTCATGTATTTCTAAAGGTTGATTCGCGCTGGTGTTTAAACCGTTTAGTTGTAAGCCTTGAACAATACTGATGAGACTGTTTTGTGAGAGGTCGTTTTTGATACTTGAGTTATCAAACCGCGCGGTGGGCTGCGAGGCCGATACCGACAAACAAACCAAAATAAGCAAAGATGTGACGAGCAACCGCATTTTATGTCCTTTTAAATCAAAGCAATTACAAAGAAAAGCACAGGAATTCCTGAGGGTTAAGCTTACACAGATTCAGCCCTTGGGGCCATGCTCAAACAGACAAAAGGTCGATTATTTCAACCTGCAATGATTTGGTGCCAATCAATTGTCGTTTTGGCTAACTCTGATGCCCCCATTTCGTTAGATTTCACTGTTAACTCAGTAACTTCTGGTTATAATAAAAGAAAATTTGGAAAACATTTGCCAACAATGCCGTTAACCAACCTACATCCCATTACAGTGTATGCCGACATCAGTTGTCCGTTTTGTTTTGTGTTGCATGAACGATTGCTGGCACTTGAGGTTATTGAACGTATTGACTGGCGGACGATAGAACATGCACCGGGCGCCAATTCAAAGACGCACGACCCGCGTCAAATCACCCAGCTCAACACCGAATATCGGCTCATTTTAAAACGAGCCAGTGATGTCAAAGTCACCAATCCGGGTTTTGTGCCCAATACCGCTGTGGTTAATCGTTATTTATACCGTTTGGCGTCTCAGTATCCACAAAGGTTGACTGAGTTTCGAACGCTGTTTTATCGGGCATTGTGGCGACAGGGTTTGGATATTTCTGATGAACAGGTGTTAAACGGCTTATTACGCGACAATGGCATTGATGATTTGGCCACCGACGAACTCATCGAAGAAAAACTGGCCAGATGGCAACGCAAATGGCAATTTGCCGACTTTGATTTACGTATACCTGTGATGTTGCGCGACCAAACCGAGGTGATGCTGGGTTTGCAGCACGTCAAAAGCATTCTTTCTTTTATCAACTTTCAAAAATTCGATGAGCTAGAACAGGGCGATCTTTGCCAATTTATTAGCAAAGACACCGTGTTGGTTTTGTGTTCAAAAACGCTCAAGAAGCAACTAAGCGAATTGGCACACAGTGAGAAAACGGTGTTGTATTTTTATACCGATGAGGCCGCATTGCTCAGTGATTTATCTCGTCAGCAGGCCGATTTAGTGTTGCTTGATGCCAATATGCAAGGCAGCTTTTCGCTTTGTGGACAAGTCAAAGAGCTAGGTGCTGATTTTGCCAATTTGCCGATAGTGTTTTTCTCTGATTCAGAAGCAAGGGCATTAGAAAGCCGCGCTTTTAGCACAGGCGCTGCCGATTTTGTCTGTTTGAAGACTCAGTCTGATGCGCTTATTAGCCGATTAAAACATCATATTCGTTGCAAACATCAATTAGATATTTTGTCTGATCATGCTGCCCACGATGGCCTGACCGGGCTGTACAATAAGCGAGAATTTGAAAATTGCCTAGAGCGCGAATGGCGTTATGCCTGTCGCCACCGGCGCAGCATTGGTATTTTGATGCTCGATATTGACCACTTTAAAGCGTTTAACGACCATTATGGTCACCCAGCAGGCGACGAGGCATTGGTGAAAGTGGCCAGCAGTTTGGCCGAGTGCTTGTTTCGTGGTACCGACTTGGCTGCCCGTTATGGTGGCGAAGAGTTTGTGATTATATTGCCCAATACCGATGAAGAAAGCCTAAAGACTATAGCTGAGCGCATTCGCGAGGCGGTGAAAGATTTACACATTCAACATGAATATAGCGAAACCTCATCCCAGTTGACGGTTAGCATTGGCATCGCACTGACCGAGGCCCATGCAGACAACAACTATTTGATGCTGATTGAAGTGGCTGACCAGTGCCTTTATCAATCTAAGGATGATGGGCGCGATCAGGTAAAATACAGCCAGTTGGCTGCGCCTTCTTATTGATTTTTTGTTTTGGACACCAAACACCAGCGTACAAAAAGAAATACCACAACTTAGCCTACTGTGATTAAATACTGGCAAAATAACAACGCCCAAGGCTGTTCAATCATGTCTTTTAACGCACTAAAATCATTATCTACAGCATTATTACTGGCTTTTTCTTGCGCCGCTACCACCGCTGCCCAAAATAGCGTCGAACTGGTGGTGTTGGGTAATGCCCAAGATGCCGGTTACCCTCAGCTCAATTGTTACAAACCTCATTGTATGCCCGGTTGGCAAGATGTGACTAAACGGCGTTTGGCCACCGCTTTAGGGCTTATTGACCATCAGGCAAAGCAAAAGTTTTTATTCGAAGCCACGCCAGACATCAAAGAACAGTTTTACCAATTGCATTTGTTAGCACCAGATTCACAATATAAATTATCAGGCATTATGCTCACTCATGGTCATATGGGTCACTATACCGGCTTGATGCATTTGGGCCGTGAAGCCGCAGGTGGCAAGGGCATTCCTGTATATGCTATGCCTAGAATGGAAAAATACCTTAGTACCAATGGCCCTTGGAGCCAGTTGGTTAAATTAAACAACATCGCCATAAAAGGGCTTAACGACAAAAAGCCAGTAGCGCTGAACAAAAACATCACGATTAAACCCTTGCAAGTGCCTCACCGGGATGAATACACCGAAACCGTGGGTTATCACATTAAAGGACCGAACAAATCGGCATTGTTTATTCCCGACATCGACAAATGGCAAAAATGGTCAACCAACATCGTTGATTTGGTCAAATCTGTAGATTATGCCTTATTAGACGCTACGTTTTTTTCTAACGGCGAGTTGCCCAACCGCGACATGAGCGAAGTGCCGCACCCGTTTGTAGAAGAAAGCATGAAATTGTTCGCTGGGCTTTCGGCCAAAGATAAACAAAAGGTGATATTCATTCACTTTAATCACTCCAATCCTTTGTTGCAAACTGGTTCTGCTGCGCAAAAACAAGTGACAAAAGCTGGGTTTAGGTATGCAGAGCAGGGGATGACGCTCGGGTTGTAATGTAGAAATAAAGTCGTATTGTAATAAACTCAAAAGGTTAACAAAGGAAGTAAGTAATGAATGACCAAAGTACCCCAGCAATACTTAACGTAAACAATATCACCAAAAAATTTTGCGAGTTAACCGCGGTTAACCAAGTCTCGTTTGACATAAAACCCGGCGAATGTTTTGCCTTGCTAGGCGCTAACGGTGCAGGCAAAACCACCTCGTTGAAAATGATCACCGGGTTGTTAAAACCAGACGAGGGCAATATTTTAATTAATGGCGCCGATGTTGTGGGCCAAAGCCAACTTGCCAAAGAAGTACTGGCGTATCTGCCAGATGAGCCGTTGTTGTATGACAAACTTTATCCAATGGAATATCTTCAATTTGTCAGTAAGTTGTGGAACATGGACGGCAAAATAGCCAAAGAAAAGGGCGAAGCGCTGTTAAACGAAATGGGTTTGTGGGAAAAACGTAACCACTATTGCGAAAACCTTTCTCGGGGAATGCGCCAAAAAGTAGCGTTGTGCGGTGCCCTTATACACGACCCTAAGTTATTGGTGATGGATGAACCGTTGACCGGACTAGATTTTAACGCAGCAAATCAAATCAAAAAAACCTTCGAAACACAATTGGAAACCGGCATGTCTATTCTGGTGACCACCCACATTATCGACATTGCAGAGAAAATGGCGCACCGCATCGGTGTATTAAACAAAGGCGTTATTGCGGCCTGCGGCACTTCTGGTGAGTTGAAGTCGATGATATCAACGCATGATGCGAATTTGGAAGATACCCTAATCACCCTGTCTACAGATCAAAATCTTTAGCGGTTAGAAGGAGTAAAACATGAGCTTCCATTTAGCCATTATTCAGAACAAACTCAAAATTACATGGCGTACCATGTCGGGTAATCAAAGCCCGTTGGTTCGAGTGTTAACCATCGGTTCTATTTTTGTCGCCTGCCACCTGTTTGGTTATTTTTTGTATACCAACTTTATGCAATTGCCAGCAAACCAAATCGCCAGTAAAGGGCCTAGAGTGCTGGGCATTACCTTTGTCGTCATTTTTGTTTGGATGTTGTTTACCGCGCTTCGAAAATGCGCCGATTTACTGGGCAATAAAAAAGAACTCGAACTCTATTTAACCAGCCCATTGTCTCCTCAGGCGATTTTTTCAGGCAATTTTGCCGCCGTGGTGGTTCATGCGGCATCATTGTTTATCTTAGTATTTTTACCCTTTGCCAACGTTGCGGTATTTTTTGGCGACTTCAAATGGCTAGGCATGTATGCATCAGTACTGTCGATGGCTGTGGTGGCATCTGCATTGGCGTTGGCTTTTTGTGGTTTACTGTTTAAGTACTTTGGCGCCAGTGCCAGTAAAACAATCATTAATGTGTTGGTGGCTGGCATCACTATTTTGAGTTTTCTTTCGTTAATGATGACCAGCCCAGCAGCGAGTAGTGTGGTGGATTCTGGGTATGCCGACAAATGGGCGATGTTGTCTCAACCGGGTGAATTACTTGGGCCTCAGAGCAATATTTGGTTATACGGTCAGGCATCTATGTCTCATGGATATGCTTTGGCGAGTGTGCTGGTGATAGCCGTGATTGTATATGGCACGGCGCTTAGGCTACTGACGCCTATTTATTATCATTCATTGATTGATGAAGCGTCGAGTAGTCACGCGAAGAACGTCGATATTTCAAGTGGTTGGGATACCGGGTTGTTTGGCATATTTTTTATCAAAGAATGGCGTGCCATTGGCCGTGAGCCAAAACTGGTATTAGACATACTGTTTCAAATCGTCATTTTAGTTGCCCCAATGTTATTGATAACCTTACAAATAGCCATCGGCAGGGGTGATATCGCGATGCATTTATTCCCGGTCGTCACTGTATTTGTTGGTTGCATGGCGGGCGTTTTCAGCTGGATAACCCTGTCAGGCGAAGAATGCACTGTATTATTGCAGTGTGCACCCAATGATGTGAAAAAGATTAATCAAATTAAACTGGTGTGCGTATTGCTGCCGTTGTGGGCAACGGTTTTACTGCTCAGCATGATAGCTGTTGCGGCCCAGCCTTATGCCGGGTTAGTTTTGTTTGTCACTGCCATGGCGTCAACTATTCACATCGGCATCACCAATAGTTGGTTAGCATTGCCTTCAAAACGGTTAGATTTAAATAAGCGAGGCACCAACAGCGATGCCACCGCGCGTATTATCGAATTTGTCTTGGTCATCGCTTGGGGGGCTGTTACGTATGGCGCCATTTTCGATTGGGTTATATTTTCATCCGCAGTAGCTGTTATTACCGTGGTGGCTAGTGTGGCATTTAAGTTAAAACACGTTCAAACGATTTGAGCAATGGTGACTTGTTCAAGGGGAATATCAATGTTTAAGGTATTGAGCATCTTTTTGAAATCGTCAACACTGAACTGGTTGTTTGCAGATGTAGAAACCAAACCAAGTATCTCGCCATTGCCGTCGATAATCGATTCAATGCCGGCGACAACATCGTCGGCAGGATCTAAATAATTTAACGATGGAAACAAATCAGTAAAATAATCTAATAACCAAGGTAAATGTGTACTTGAAAGCGTAAAAGTGTCGATGGTTGGATGCTGCACTAAAATGGCTTCGATGAATGCCTTTATCGTTTTTCTAGTCTTTGCTTGGTCAAACAAAAACTCCCCTGATTCGACTAAATGGACTAATTCTGACGCATCAAAACACTCTACCTGTTGCTTTGGACCCACATTGCGCTCAATATAATGCGCCATCTGCTCACTACGAACAAGCGACTGAACGCCGAGCACGCCAACCATTGAAGTGTTTGATATATTAAGGGCCTTTTTGACCGGAGGATAGACGCCAACAATGGGCACGTCAATCAACTTTCTGACCTGTTCTAATACTGTGATAGAGGGCACGTTCGATGCCAATACAATCAATTGCGGGTCATAGTTGTTTTGTAAAAACTGCATGGCAGAAAAGATAATAGATGATAACTCAGGCAGGGTTTTGTGACCGTAAGGAAAGGAGCCACGGTCAGCCAGATAAATCAGGTCGGCCTTAGGAAAGGTTTTTGCGAGCTTTTCGGTGATTGAATAACTGCCGATACCGGCATCAAATATAGCAATGGGTTTATGCATTAATACGACCTAATAATATGAATTCAGTTTGTTTATCAGTGCAAGATATCATATCAGCAATTTTTGTCTTTTTTGATTTCAAACAAGTTTAGCGTAAAAATACTCTTTTCGACCCAGTGCCAGCCAATGCTAGCGGGTATACTACGCGCCGATAAAATTCACTCTTTTAAAAATACCTACTTTTAAACACTCCACATTGGAAACGCGATGAAATCCTTATTTTTACTGCTTAGTTTGCTATTCCCAACATTGGCTGCGGCCAGTGACGCGGCGAACAAAAACCATGATTTAACTGGCCACTGGGCTGGGTTTGCTGCCATCGCATTTTTTGTTGTGGCTTATGTGCTGGTTATTTTTGAAGAGCAAATACACTTACGTAAATCCAAACCCGTCATGGCTGCTGCTGGTGTTATTTGGATTCTTATCGCAATTGTTTATAGCGGTATGGGCGAGTCGCATGCTGTGGAAGTTGCTATTCGTCACAACTTTTTGGAATATGCCGAGCTGTTTTTCTTTTTGCTAGTGGCCATGACCTATATCAATGCGATGATTGAACGCGGGGTTTTTGATGCGTTACGTGATTGGTTGGTTGCCAAGGGGTTCAGTTATCGCCAGCTATTTTGGTTTACCGGCTTTCTCGCTTTTTTCATCTCACCGGTTGCCGACAACCTGACAACCGCTTTGATCATGTGCGCTGTTGTGCTTTCGGTTGGTGCTAAAGCGCCGAAATTCGTTGCACTGGCCTGTGTGAATATTGTGGTTAGTGCCAACGCTGGTGGCGCTTTTAGCCCATTTGGCGATATTACAACCTTGATGGTATGGCAAAATGGCAATGTTGATTTTTGGACTTTCTTTAAACTATTCGTCCCCTCTTTGGTTAATTTTTTAGTGCCCGCACTGATAATGAATTTCTTTTTGCCCCAAGGAAATCCGGTGGCAGAAAATACCGAAATCTTTGAGATAAAAACAGGCGGGCTGGTCATTGTGGGTTTGTTTTTACTGACCATAGTCACCGCTGTAAGCTTTCATAATGTCCTTCATATACCGCCTGTTTATGGCATGATGTTTGGTTTGGCTTATTTGAAGTTCTTCGGGTTTTATCTTAAAAAACGTGAATCGAGCCTACGCAATGTCGCCGATGCCATGCACGGTCCTAAAGAAGATTTTGATATTTTTAGAAAAATTGCCCAAGCAGAATGGGATACATTGTTCTTTTTCTACGGGGTGATAATGGCCGTTGGCGGCTTGGGGTTTCTTGGTTATTTGTCGTTAGCATCACAGTTTATTTATGTCGACCTTGGTCCCACAACGGCCAACATACTGGTTGGTATCATGTCTGCGATTGTAGACAACATTCCGGTAATGTTTGCTGTGCTGACTATGTCACCTGAAATGAATCAATGGCAGTGGTTATTGGTTACCCTTACCGCTGGTGTGGGTGGTAGTTTGTTATCGATAGGATCAGCTGCGGGCGTGGCTTTAATGGGGCAGGCACGAGGCCAGTATACGTTTTTCAGTCACCTTAAATGGACGCCAGCCATAGCTCTGGGTTATTTCGCCAGTATTTGGGTGCACTATTTGATTAATGGTTAGTTTATGGTTGATTAATTATTAGTTTATGGTTGGTTAGTGGGTAAAAGTAAAAAATAGGAAAGGGCTGATCTCCAGCTCACGATTATTTGGCGTAGCCAATTTAATTTTGATTGGTCTACGATAAATATCGCGACTTGGAGTTCGCTCCCACTGAGTATTCAATCTTACCGATGTCATGGGTTCGGTTACATTGACTATTAATGGCGAAACATTAACCACAAGAGCCTACCGTCAAGAAGGCACCGATTATACTATTCCTGGCCCAACACTACGTATGGCACCTGGCAATAAATATGTTTTACGATTTAAAAATACTTTGCCGTACCAGCCCGTAAGCACCGCACATAACGAGTTTAAAGACCCTAATGTCACCAACGTTCATACCCATGGCTTGCATATTTCAGGTG
>CALKGI010000213.1 GCA_938085045.1 uncultured Alteromonadaceae bacterium | reverse complement strand
GGGCATATTGGCATAAACGACGGTTTGCCCACCAATATCATCTTTGGCATTATTCCAGATCATTTTGGCCGCGCCTGGATTAGCACCATGAACGGCCTATTGTTGTACGATATGAATGAGTTTAACCACAGGGTTTTCGGTGCCAAAGAAGGATTACTGGGCAGCGAATTCAATGATAGTGCCTATAATGTCGCTGCCGATGGTTCTTTGTATTTTGGTACTACCAATGGTCTGGCTATCATCAGACCGGGTGATATCGTCAACCCGCCAACCAGCAAGCGGCTGTTTTTCACCCGTGCCGTGCTCTACAAAAATCAACATATCGAATCCTTAGTGTTACTAGACAAATCGACCATACAAATCGATCATCGAACATATGCGGTAAAGATCCAATTTTCAGACCTCAATTATACCGCTTCACATCAAACTCGTTATGCCTACAAGCTCAGCGATAAGAGTAACAACTGGATTGATATCGGCAATGACAATTCCATCACACTCAATAATTTGGACAGCGGTAACCATGTACTGCAACTCAAAAACCGCAATAGTGGTGCAGACTGGGGTGAAGTCAAAACCCTCAATATCATAGTCACAGCCCCTTGGTGGCGCAATTATTTTGCCTACGGCACTTATTTGGTGTTGATGGGTTTCATTGCCCGGTGGTTTTACATTCGCAGACGCACCGGACAAAAAGAAAAGCTGCGAATGAATAGCCAATTAAAGCTATTTGCCGAGGCGTTTAAAAACACCACTGAGGGCGTGATGATCATGCATAACTCTCGCACCATAGTTGCTGTAAATGCGGCTTTTACTGCGATCACGGGTTATTCAGAACCAGAGGCAATAGACGCTGGTACCGACATCATCAACTCTGAACGTCATAGTGCAGATTTTTATGAACACGTTTGGCAGGTCCTTGCTGAAAAACAACAATGGCATGGTGAGATCTGGCAAAACAACAAACAAGGAATAGACATAGCGGTAGAAATGACGGTTAGCTCTGTGACCAACGAAGAAGAGGAAGTTTCTCATTTTGTTGCGGTATTCTCAGACATTACCGAGCGTCTCAACGCCGAACAAGAACTCAGAAAGCTAGCCAAGTATGATGCATTGACCGGTTTACCTAACCGAACCTTATTACAAGATAGATTAGAACATGCCATCTCTCACGGACGCCGAGAAAAGCAAAAATTAGCAGTGCTGTTTCTTGACCTCGACCGCTTCAAACAAGTTAATGACTCACTCGGCCACGATATTGGTGATTTATTATTAATTGGAGTTGCCCAACGAATTAACGAAATCTTACGCGAGGATGATACGTTTGCGCGCCTTGGTGGCGATGAATTTGTCATTATTTTGGAAGATTTTGTTGAGCTCAATCAATTGGTTTACGTTGCCAGCCGGGTGATTGAACAGTTGGCTGTGCCATTCTCTTTGGTCGATTATGACGTGACCACTAGCACCAGCATTGGCATCACCATATTCCCCGATGACGGTGAAACCTCTGCGGTGTTGATGAAAAATGCTGATACCGCGATGTATCATGCCAAAGCCGAAGGTCGCAACAACTTTCAGTTTTACACGCAATCGATGAATGTGCAGGCATTTGAGCGTTTATCTATAGAAAACGAATTACGACACGCGATTGAACATGAAGAATTTGTGTTGCACTACCAGCCTAGAGTGAGCTCTGTTGACGGCTCGGTGCCTAGTCTTGAGGCCTTGATCCGCTGGGAGCATCCACAAAAAGGTTTTTTGGCACCCGGTTACTTCATTGATATAGCCGAAGATTCTGGCCTAATTGTACCAATGAGCGAGTGGGTTATTCGTCAGTCTTGCCATCAACTTAGAAGCTGGACCAATGCCGGTTTTACTGACGTCAGCTTGTCGGTCAATTTGTCACCTCGCTTGTTCAGCCATTATGACTTGGTTAGTTTTATAGAACAAACACTGCTCAGTTACCAACTGTCGGCATCGCGACTAGAGTTGGAGATCACCGAAGGTATGTTGATGGATGATGTCGAAAAAACCATTGCCGACCTACATAAACTCAACGAGTTAGGCTGTCACATTTCTGTAGATGATTTTGGCACGGGGTATTCTAGCCTAAGCTATTTACATCGCTTCCCGGTGCACACGTTAAAAATCGACCGCTCTTTTGTTAGCGCCATTCACGAGCACGACAAAGGCAAAGCATTGGTGGATATCATCATCCATTTGGCCAAAAATTTGGGGCTAGATTTAGTCGCCGAGGGTGTTGAAACCAAACAGCAATTTAAATTTTTGCAACAACAAGCCGACCAGCAGATTCAAGGGTTTTATTTTTCAAAAGCCGTTGATGGTGAAGCGGTTATTCCAATGCTAATCAAAGGGTTTGATATTGATTAGCAACGTTTGATGACAGACACCAATAAAAAGTTGGCACGCCCTGTGCTTTATCCATTACAACTAACCCTTGTGTCAAAAAGTCGTAACGGAGCTTTCCATGGAAATAATTCTGGTTTTAATGATCGCATTTATCGTCACCATCGCGCTGCTAGCCAACCGATTCATCGATAACAGCAACCCTTATCCATTCAGCAAAAAAACGTCTATTTACAGCAGCACAGAACGTTCTTTTTTCCAAATGCTAGAAGCCGCCGTGGGCCAAGATTACAAAATCATGTCTCGGGTGAGATTAACCGACATCATCGAACCTAAAGGTGCTTCGACATCAAAGAACCGCCGTGCAGCACTTATAAAAGCCAGCGTAAAAACAGTCGACTTTGTATTGTGCGACAAGAAAACATTGGCCATCACAGGTGTGGTTGACTTGGTTAACAACGGCTCTAAAAATGGTCACCGCGCCAAGGCCGATTGGTTTGTTAATGGCGCTCTGGAAGCCGCAGGCATTCCACATATTAGAATTAAAATTAAAACCGGTTATAAACCCCAAGATATCCGTAATTGTATTTTATTCAAACTAGGTAAAATCAAATCGCCAACGCCTTCAGTACCAGTGATTAAAGGCACTATGGGTGATTCACCACTGGCACATCTAAAACGTTCAGGCTTACGTACAGCAGCAGCGGCATAAGTTTTGACATCAGCCCAGTCAGACTAAATTAAGGTTAGTGGACAGCTTGTCTGTCCCACCACTTAATTTGCGCCGCTCCATCGGGGTTTCCTCTATCCCAATACACACCAAAATGCTATCCTCCCCCACACTATTCATCTAGGTCGTTACCAAACAGTGTCCACTGAACAAACTATCATAGCCACCACCAAAAAATGGCTAGAAACCGTTATCGTCAAATACAACTTTTGTCCATTTGCCCGTAAAGAACTCGAAAACGAAACCATACGCTATAGCGTCAGCGAGCTGTCGTCTTTTGATGATTTAGTCGAATTGGCGCTAAGCGAATGTCGGTATTTAGATGAACATCCGCAAACCGCCACCACTTTGATGATTCTGCCACTAGGTTTTGACAATTTTGACCGTTATCTAGATTTGGTTGATTTATTTCAATCACAGGTGATAGAGGCTGCTTTTGAAGGCAATGGTTTAGAAAACAAAAGCTATGAAGGTATTTATCAGCTCGCCAGCTTTCATCCCAACTATTGTTTTGCCGACAGTGGCAAAGATGACGCTGCCAATTATACCAATCGAGCACCCTACGCCATGGTTCATTTTTTGCGTGAAGACGACCTAACCGAGGCGCTAGCGGATTACCCAAATCCTGAAAGTATTCCCGACAAAAATATCGCACTGGCCCGTCGCAAGGGCAGTAAAAAGATGGCACAATTGTTGTCAGAATGTCATATCAACAAAAACTTAAGCTAGCCTTTGGCCTAGCAAAAAACCAAGGAATTTTGCATGTGGTACATGATTTACTCCCAAGATGTCGATAACAGTTTGGCTTTACGTATGCAGGTCCGTGACCAGCATATAGCAAGACTACAAGCATTAAAAAGCGAAGGCCGCCTGATGGCTGCCGGCCCGCTACCCGCCATTGACAGTGAAAACCCCGGTGATGCGGGTTTTACAGGGTCGCTATTGATAGTCCAGTTCGATAGCCTCGAACAAGCCAAAGAATGGGCCGATGTAGACCCTTATATTGAAGCTGGCGTTTATAAAAGCGTCACCGTAAAACCATTCAAAAAGGTTTTACCTTAAGTCACGTCAGCGCGTGATCACCAACATTCAGCTTCGGTTAAGTTAACCGGCGCTATTATTGCCCTCAAGATAACAATTAAGCGTTATCTGTTTTTGAGGTATACTGTGATTGTGATGTTTAACCGGAGTTTTATTATGCAAATACTAACCAAATCAGTACTGGTAGCAACCCTGTGTTGTTTGTTTGCTATGCCCATAGCACAGGCAAAATCCAACGGTGTCAGTAAAAATCAGGCTGTGCGAACGGCGACCTCAAAATATCCGGGCAAAGTGGTAAAAATCTCGAACAACAAAGCCACCTACCGCATCCGGGTGCTGCAAAAAAATGGCCGAGTGATCACGGTTACCGTGGATAAGAAATCCGGTAAAATCAAGTAAACCTCGCCTTGTAAACAACCTCACGTATTAACAGCACAAAAAGGAATCTGGTTAAATGCGCATTCTGCTTACCGAAGACGACTTGGCTCTTGCCGAAAACCTCAAAAAAATGTTACAAGACAACCATTTCAGTGTCGATGTTAGCCATGATGGCGAAGATGGCCTGTTTCAAATTCTTGAATACCCTTACGATTTGGCCATCATTGATATCGGTTTGCCTAAAAAAGACGGCATGTCGTTGATAAGAGAAGCTCGCGCCAAAGGCATTACTATTCCAGTATTAATTCTCACTGCCCGTGACCGCTGGCAAGAAAAAGTTGAAGGACTCGACGCAGGTGCCGACGACTATCTTACCAAACCCTTTCACAACGAAGAGTTGTTGGCTCGCTGCAACGCTTTAATTCGACGTGCAGTAGGTAAGTCAGAACCTGAAATGACCGCAGGCCCAATACGGCTCAATACTCGCACGCAGTTAGTCACTGTGGATGGAAAAAGCGTCACTTTAACTGCTTTTGAATATAAAGTGCTCGAATATTTGATGCTCAATCCAGAAAAAGTGATTTCAAAAACTGAGTTAACCGAGCATATTTATGACCAAGACTTTGACTTGGACAGCAACGTAATTGAAGTGTTTGTATTACGCCTGCGCAAAAAGCTCGACCCGGGCAGCAAACTCGCGCCAATTGAAACGCTGCGCGGCCGTGGTTATCGATTTGCCCTAGATATAGAATAAAATATTGAATAAGTTATCGAGTAAAAAGTGCACTGTTAACCATGCCTAGATGCGAAATGCCCATAAGTAGCCATGAATAAGTTATCCCTTTCACTTAAAAGCCGTCAGATGATTGTCTTTTTTGGCATCATCGTTTTGGTGCTACCAGCGGTGTTTTTGTCTATCGAACAGGCTTTCAGGCAATCTCAAGTTAAGGCTTTAGAGCAGCAACTCGAAGCCAATCTTTACACTGTTATTGGTGAAATTGACTTAGATGCTGAGCAAGTCGATATTTCGAATGCCAGCTTGCCTCCGCTGCTTAATCAGGGAAGTTCCGGCACTTTGGCATTAATAGAACAAACAAATCAAGTGATCTGGCGCTCAGATTCGGCATTAAACCTGCACCCGGTGTTGTCACGCGCATCATACTCGCCGGGAGAATCCAGTTTTGTGTTCAGTGACCATTATTGGCGATATTCTTATGCCCTGTTTTACGACAATGAATTTGGCACCTACAACCTTGTGCTGCATGTACTTCAGCATGAGTCGACCTTGGCCGCACAGGTCGACAAGTTTCGCCAAATCATCATTCGCTGGTTTGGTGCCATTGCCCTTATTCTGATAGCTGCCTTGGCATTTGGTTTATGGTCAACGTTGGCGCCCATCAAAAAACTCGATCTACAGATAAAGCAGGTTGAAAAAGGCGTGATCCAGTTCATTAGCGGTGATTTTCCCAAAGAATTGACCCGAGTCAAAGAAGACTTGAACCTATTGATCAGTGCACAAGAGCGCCAAAAGAACCGTTATCGCAGTTCTCTAAGCGACCTAACCCATGCACTGAAAACACCAGTAGCCGTGCTTAGGTCGTCCCCTAGTTGCACCGAGCCCGCAGTGACCGAGCAACTAGACCGTATGACCAGCATCATTGAACACCAGTTACGCAAGGCGTCTTCGGGCGGCGAAGACGTGTGGAAGAAAAAGACCACAGTTAATCCAGTACTCAACAAATTGATTGGGGTAATGTCAAAAATTCATGCAGCCAAAAACATTGCGTTTGAACATCAACTCGACCAACAACATCACTTTTATGGCGATGAAGCCGATTTAATGGAGATTCTCGGCAACCTAATCGACAATGCCTGTAAGGCTTGTATACAACAGGTAAAAGTATCGGTCACTCAGGCCAAACCGCTAATATTGATGGTAGAGGATGACGGCCCAGGTATTAAGCCTTCAGAGCGAGACAAGTTACTGGTTCGCGGTCAACGGCTAGATACCTACGCAGAGGGCCATGGCGTGGGCATGGCAATCGTCAATGACTTGGTCGAGTCTTATCAAGGTACACTTGAAATTTCAGATTCACCTATGGGTGGGGCCAAATTTATAGTAAGCTTGGCCACAAATCCTCAATAACTCAGGGCTTCTAGCCCAATAAAAGGCTTAACATTTAAGATGATGAAATTACTGCCTACTTTGTTGTTCGTCGCCTTAGCCGCACCAGCATCGGCATCACAGGTGTTAACACGCTGTGAATCAGAAAGAGATACCGCGGTGGCCTACCTGCGCTGTTTGGACAAACAAATCCAAATACTCAACCGCGAAGTTGACCTTTGGGGCAACAATATGATTTTTGCGTTAGAAGAAAGAAGTAAACAAAGTGGTCGTTCTGATGCTCTGAGATTATTTAAGAAATCACAAAGAACTTTTACTCAATATGTTGAGCATAACTGTCGTTGGCAGTTTCTAGTGTTGTTGCCTGACACAACTTCCAGCGCCATCAAATACAAAACTTGTACTATTGAAATGTCTGAAGCGCGAGTGGTTGAGTTAAAGCGGGTCAGCGGTAAATAAAATCGTTCACCAATTGCGCTGCGGCTTCAGGGTGTTCCATATGGCAATGATGACCACCCGGCATTTGCTTGCAATGTAAATCGGCAAAGTGCGTTTGGTATAATATTCGGTTGCTTTTGACCATTTTAGCGCCATGTTCACCTTCAATCAGCAACACAGGGCACTGAATGTTGTTGATGAGGTTAGTAGCTTGTTCAAAAGAAAAACGCATTGCCGAATGAGTGCGCAAACGCTGATCACTACGCCAATAGTAACCGTCATTACAGGCCTCCAACCCTCTTTTAAGTAATATAGTGACTTGTTCTTCTTTAAGATCGCCCACGAACACTCTGGCCTGCAAGGCCGATTCGAAAGTCGGATGCCGAGGTTTACTTTTGCCTGACAATCGAATACGGCTATTGACACCCTGCCTCAATTGCTCACAAGTGTCTGTGGGTGGCGTTGTAATCAACCCGATGGAATCTATCAATACAATGTTCTTTATTTTCGTCGGAACAGTAGCAGCGACTACAGTGGCGATCATCCCACCCATCGAATGACCAACAATGCTCAAACAGCCCCATTGCAGGTGCTCAATCAGTTGGCAAACGTCATATACCCAATCAACAAAATGATAGTGGGCATCCAAACTGCGGTGTTGTGACAGACCATGCCCAGGTAAATCAACGGCAATAACGTGGTATTGATTCAGATAAGGCAACATGGTTTCAAAACTGCCCGCATTATCTAACCAACCATGTAGTAATAATAAAGGTGGTTTGCCGATGTTATTATTGGTGAATCCTGCCAGAGTAATGTGAGGTAACTTAAAACTCGTTTCTTTCAAAGCTTCATTCGCTTTTTGCAGGTTTAACAAATTTCAGGGTCATGCGGTCGCTTTCCCCGATAGCAATATATTTTTCACGTTCAACTGCGCCCATCGCCAATGTAGGCGGCAAGGCATATACACCCTTAGGATAGTTTTTTGTGTCTTTTGAGTTAGCATTGATGCCTGAACGGCCAACCAATTTAAAACCAATGGATTCAATCACACTGATAACATAACTTTCGTCGGTATAGCCTTCAACGGCACTAGATGACATGGCGCTGAGTTGATCAGCCTTATGTTCAACAATACCCAGAACACCTCCAGACTTAAGCACATTAAAGGCCGCTTGTATAACATCTTTAAATACCCCATCGGTATCCCAGTTATGGATATTGCGAAAAGCAACCACCAAATCTTGAGAGTCAGGCATACCAAAGCTGGTGTCGACTTCAGGGTCGTATGGCACCTCCAGAACGGAACCAAAATAAGCAGCATCACTGTTGATACGAGTACTGAGTTTTCTGCCAAGTTTGGCATAGTAATTGGCTTTTTTATCATCACCATG
>CALKGI010000212.1 GCA_938085045.1 uncultured Alteromonadaceae bacterium | reverse complement strand
GTGGTGGCGCTAATCCACCCCCACCGCCTCCAGCTGATGATCCGCCACCACCTCAAAATGATTTGGTCTCTGAGGTAAATAGTGGTGACTCCACAAGTATCAGCACCAGTTTTTCGGTAGCCCGTTTTTGGTCAGTAACCGAAGACACTGGCGTGCTTGTTGGCGGTATTTTGTCGTGGAACCATATGCTTCGAGGTGACTCTGTGTTGGTGTCGAGTAATGCTCGCAATATTCCGACAAATCGACCTAATCAGGGTGGTAATAACGCCCCTGGCGGCGGTGCTGGTGGCAATAATTTCAATCGGGCAGGGAATAATACTGGGCTTAACAGTGTCTCGGGCGATGACAGTTATGGTCAGGTGTCGGTTTATGTTTCTTATGATTTAACCGAGTCTGTGTCAGTTGATTTTGATTACGGTGTTGATATTGGCACCGATGAGAATGATGCCGTTTGGTCTGTGAGCTTGGGGTATTTCTTTTAGGTTGATGCTTTTGGCCTGAAGTTCGTTACCTTCAGGCCAAGTTTTTACCGTTTTCCCCGTTTCTTCTGCGCCGCTTTTTGCGCCTTGTCTTGTGCTTTCTTCGCTTTATCCTGAGCTTTTTTATCTATTTTTTTACGGTTGGCCTTATTGAACTTGTCCATTAATTGGCGCTGTTTGTCTTGAGGCAGTTGTTTGAACTTGCCGTGAGTATCACGCAGTTTTTGCTGTTGGCCGTTGGGCATTTGTTTGAAGCGTTTGAATTGCTGTTTCAATTCGTTGCGTTTTTGCGGCTTCATTTGCTGCCATTTTTCGAATTTTTTCACCATGGCATTACGTTTGCCTTCGTCCATGGCTATCCAGCGGCTGGCACCTAGGCGCAGTTTTTCTTGCTTGGCTTCGCTCATGCCAGACCATTTGCCAGAAAATTGCTGTAATACCGTTTTTTCACTTTTGTTCAGATCATTCCAGTCTAGGGCTAGGGCACTGGGTATCTGCATCAGGCAAAATAAAGCGATGATTGCGATTTTAGTCATGTTCTTTATCCTCCCGTTTGATGATTTTATCTTTTTGAGCAGGCTTTTTTTGCTCATCGTTGTTTTCATTTTTGTCTTTATCCAATTTCTTTGCCATGTCCATCGGCCCAACTAGTTCGCCGTCGACTTCTACCAGTTCGGCTAAATATTCGAGTAATGCCATGTCGGGCATTGGCTCTTCGTTTGGTGCGCCGTGCAGTGGTGTCACAAAACTTGTGAATAACACCACGCTACAACAACACATCCTGTTCGTTTTGGGCCAGCCAAGTAACAAATTCCAAATCCTCTAACAACGCTAAATCTTCTGTGGGTACGTCTTCTGTCACCAACGCCAGCGGTATGGCTGGCACGGGGTCGGAAGTCTCAACGTTCAACGTTACAGCAATTAGCAGTGCTGCGGCAACTGGTAATGCAACCCGGGGAAAAGGTTGCATCACCATTTGCATCAACTGCGCACTGAAACCTTGTTTTACGTTTCCAGCGTGCAGCGCATTCAGGGCGGCATGGCGGGCTTGAAAAATATCACCCACTGCCTTGTCTGACAGGTTGTTGACCGATTGGTCTAATGCGGCATTTACCGCTTGTTCAACGCTTGTCTGATTGTCTGATTGTTGCTCAGAAGGTGATTTCATGGTCATCGGCCTCCATAAGGGTCCTCATTTTTGTTACGGCGCGGGAGTAATGGGTTTTTACGCTGCCTTGTGAGCAGCCCATTATATCCGCAGTTTGTGCAGTTGACATACCTTCCCAACTGCGCAGTAAGAAGCACTGCTGTTGTTTGTCTGACAGCGTTTTTAAATGTTCAAGTGCTGCTGTTTGTTGCTGGGCTCTTTTTAGCTCAGCTTCGGGTGTGTCTGGGTTTTGCTCAGCGTTCATCGCTGGTGGCCATTCGTCGTCTTCATCTTCGCTTTGTGGGCTTTTCCAAAAAAACAGCAGGTTTTTGACCTTTTGGTGACGATGCCAGTCGGTGATGCGATTTCTTAAGATTTTGTAAAACAGGGGTTTCCATTGCTCGGCAGGTTTGTCGGCATAGTTGGTGACCAGTTTTATCATGCTATCTTGAATTAAATCCAGTGCATCGGCATGTGAGCCTGCGGCAAATGCAGCCATATGATAAGCCTTTTTTTCGATGTCAGCCAAAAACGCCTCCATTGTTAATGGTGGCGGTGCAAAATTTTGCGGGGCATTGTCTACCTTCACTGTGATGTTAGCTGGCCTATGTTCAATCGTACTTAGCCTGTAATTCTGATCCATAAATGCCGTATTTACAATGTCTTAGTGTGCCCCATCTGATTTTTGCTCCCATAACGAACGCGTACTTTAGATGACGTTAATGCCGCTACTGATAGATAAAACGCACGGGGAGACATTCGGTTGACACATTAATTGTTTTTTATTTCCTCCGGCCTAGAGTCAAGCGCTTCACACGGAGGCGCGGAGCAATGGAGGTTTACGCAAAAAAGGACTAAAAGCTAAAAAGAGAAATACACAATCACATTGGGTTAGCGATAACTTCTCTGCCATTTTTATAATTTTATCTTTTGTTTTTCCTCCGTGAACAGCTGCGTTTTTGTGTGAACTTTTTTGAGTTTTAGACAGTCAGCCAAACCCTAGGTTTTCTCACTAATCTAATCAGCCTCAATAGTCAGATAAGGGGCAATGGCTTTAATGCTGTCTAAGACTTGGTCTTTGGCATCGGCTGGCATTTCTAGCCCGTCAAAACCGATGATGTCGGCTATTTCGAGGTGTTTGTGGGTGTAACTGACGAGTCGGTAGCGGTGAGCAGATTCAGCTGTGAGCGTGTGATATTGATTGTAGGCGTACTCTTCTAAATCTTCTGGCAGCCCGGGCATTTGTAGTATGAAACCGTCAGGTCTAGTGCTTAGGGTGAGTTTGGGATCACCGGCAACTATGTTCAGTGGCGTACTCAAATCGGTGGCTAAAAATATTCTGGGGTGGCCAATACAGGCTTTTAATGCTGAGTAGCTCGACAGTTCGTAAGATGCCTCTGCGCCATAATAACGTTGGTTGTGATGGCTTTTTATGGCTTCACAAAGCTTGTGGTCTTCATCGCTAAGTTCGACTATCAGTTCATGGTCTTCTTTGAGTTGTTTTAATGAAACGGCACGTCCTGTGACCCAGCCCTGTGCATCAAGTTGTTGTTCTCTAGGTTCTATACGCTGGGGTTGTTCATCGGGATACATCAGCCATATCATGCGGGTTTTCTTTTCATCAAGTGCACCGCTGGCGGCTTGCTTTTCGGCGTTTTGGTGTAACACGTTTAATTTGTCTATTGCCTGTAACCACAAGGCTTTGGGTTTGATTAAGTTAACAAGGTCGACACTTGGCAATGACCACTGTTGTAAGTATTGGTTGCATGATTCATCGCCATTGTCACTGTGTGCTAATAAACTGGCACACAGGTGGGCAAACAAATGACTGTTGACGTTTTTCATGTGTTCAAAATAGTTCAACAGATTCGGCGCATACTGCAAGGGCAGTTTTTTACCGCTGTAAACAATGCTCAGCGCATTGAATATGTAGGCCAACTGAAAATAGTAATCTTGTTTAAATTCAGATATTTGAGAGCCAAACACTGGCACTCTTGAGAGTTTGTTAAGCAGTACTTCTGCGAGATTTTCGAGTATGTCATAGCTGTCGGTGACGTATTCGAACTCATTGCTGCCGATTTCAAAATACATTGCTTCTTCAATGACTGTATCGAGCAAATCGGGTTGCTCTTCAAAACCTATTTTTAGCAGCGCCAACAGGTAAAACAAACCAGGTATACCACCAACATATGGGGGTTTGGTGTGTATCCGCTGGCTTTTGGCCTCTTTGCAGCGTTCAAACAAGTCGATAGCGCCAATAAAATCTTCTTGCAAAAAGGCCAACCAACCTAGTAAAGACAGGCTGTAGGGGGTTGGTTCACTTTGTGACAACAGCGGTGGTGCTTTATCTATTTGTGCGCTGAGCAGGTATTGTTCTGCCAGCAACAGTTTCATGTTGGTGCAACAATGTCCATCATTTGCTAATGATTGTAATAGTTCAACGACTTCAGTGTTGTCTTTGTTATTGGTTCTTAAGTGTAGTAATAAGGTGGCAAAAGCCTGATATTGTAAATTTGGCGCTATCGACAGAAAAAAATCTTTCTCAAAGGGGAAGAAACAAAATACTACCAGTGGAAAGCTGTCTGCCTCATCAATGTGTTGTGGATCATCAGAAAACTCAAACAGCGCTTCACATTGCTCATAGTTGCCTTGGTAAAAATGGTCACGGATTTGCCTTAGCCGGTCGTTAGCGCCTTCGGCAGACCAACGACTGGTGCAGCTTAGTGGCATAACCACTTTGCTTTGAACAATAATTTCATCAAGGCTGCCATTGTCGATGCAAGCTCTGGTGAGGGTGTGATGCAGGTGGGGTGGCAGTGATATGCCTTCATCACAGATATCTAGTAGTTCTTGGTCAGCCAGTTGTTGTTCGAGCGCGCTGGTGTAATCCTTGCCCAACGATGCATTATTGCCCAGCTTGTCTAACAGTTGTTTGAAGTTAGTTTGGCTGATGGGTTTGGTAAATACGGCCAATACCCGAAGCATGTCCTGAGCCGACTCGGAACATTGCTGATAGCTTTTTAGTAGGCGCACGACATGCTGGTCGTTATCTCTAATAAATGGCATTTTTAGGGCTTCCTTTCACAAATTTATATCGATTAGTTTAACATTCAAAGCAGACAAAAATCACCACCCTAAGTGGGTTTGTTAAAACCACCACCACCTGGGGTTTGAATGACAAAAGTGTCGCCTGCCTCTAGTGAATATTGGTCGCAACTGGTTAAGTCTACTTGCTCTAAATTGGCTTTGATGATGGTGTTTTTCCCCGGCCTGCCGGGGCTACCACCAAACAGCCCAAACGGTGCTTGTTGACGATGATTCGACAATATCGCCGCCGACATTGGTTGGTTAAAACGGATTTTTCGAATCACGCCGTTACCGCCATTTGCATCACCAAGGCCTGCTGAGTTGGGGCGAATTGAGAAGGCATCAAGGCGCACCGGAAAACGCCATTCAAGCACTTCTGGGTCGGTCAGTCGTGAGTTGGTCATATGGCTTTGAACGGCATCGCATCCATCACCATGCAACCCACCGCCTGTGCCACCACAAATGGTTTCGTAGTACTGATATTGGTCGTTGCCGAAGGTGAAGTTGTTCATGGTACCCTGCGAGGCCGCCGATATACCAAGCGCACCATACAATGCATCGGTGATCACCTGTGAGGTTTCGACATTGCCAGCCACCACCGCCGCTGGGTGCTGCGGGTTCAACATACTGCCTTGGGGCACAATTAAGGTGATGGGTTTTAGGCAACCGGCATTAAGCGGAATATTTTTGTCTACTAGGGTTCTAAAAACATATAACACGGCGGCTTTGCACACCGAAAATGGTGCGTTGAAGTTGCTGCTTTGTTGATTTGATGTGCCAGTAAAATCAACCGTTGCCTTTTTGTCATCAGCGGGGCCTTCAATGGTGACTGTTACTTTGATTTGGCAGCCATTGTCCATTTTACAAACAAAACTGCCTGAGTTTAGTTTGGCTATTACTTGTTTTACCGCAAATTCGGCGGCGTCAATCATGTGTTCCATATAGGCGGCGACTACGTCTTCACCATATTCACGGTGAATTTTGGCAATTTCGCTAATGCCTTTTTGATTGGCGGCAATCTGCGCTTTAAGGTCAACAATGTTCTGCTGGATATTACGCGCCGGATAAGGATGATTGGTGAGTATTTTTTCAAGTGCGACTTGATTGAAATGGCCGTCTCGTAGCAGTAAGAAGTTGTCGAATACTATGCCTTCTTCTTCAATGCTTTTACTGTGAGGTGGCATAGAGCCAGGCGTTAGGCCACCAATGTCGGCGTGATGCCCGCGCGAAGCCACATAAAACACCACTTGTTTGTCGGCGGTTTTGTCGTTTGTGTTAAACACAGGGCTGACCACGGTGAGGTCAGGCAAATGCGAGCCGCCATGAAAAGGGCTGTTGATGAGGTAAACATCACCCGGTTGCATGGTCGAGGCATTTTGTTTGGCTACGCTTATTACGCTTTCGCCCATTGAACCCAAATGCACTGGCATATGGGGGGCGTTGGCCACCAGTTCGCCATTGTGATTGAACAAAGCGCATGAAAAGTCTAAGCGTTCTTTGATGTTGACCGAAGTCGCGGTGTTTTTAAGTACCAGCCCCATTTGCTCGGCAATGAACATAAACAGATTGTTGAAGAGTTCGAGCCGAATGGGGTTAACTGTGGTGCTGAGCTTTTGGTTCGGATGGTTACTGTTGGTTTGAAGCTCGTGCTCTTTACGGGTTAATACTAAATTATTGCCTGTGGTCACCACCAATTGCCAGTTGGGCTCTACCACTATGGTGGTTTGGTGTTCAATTATGATGACCGGGCCGTTAAGCACTAAGCCGGGGTGAAGTTGTTCGCGGCGATAAAATGGGGTGTCGAGCCACTGCTCTTTACCGTCAACACTGAAATAAACCGAACGGGTGTCGGTGGGGTTCAGAGCTTGTGCATGAGTGATGTGCGGCGTTGGTGATTGCTGCGGTTTGTCTGCTTGGCCTATGCCTTCGACCTGTACAGATTCGATAATCAGCGCTGTTGATTCGCTGGTAAAACCATACAAATGCTGATGCTGGCTTTCAAACTGTTCGCGCAAGTTTTTGCTGTCGAGAGTGTCGATATTAACCGCAAGTGGGGTGTCGGTGCCTTGATATTTAACCAGCAATTGGCTGCTCAGTGATGTTTGTTCAGTGAAAAAACCTTGCCCTTGTAAAGCCTTAGAGACTGTGGCGTCGAGCTGTAATATGGCATCGTTCAACGCGGGTATTACCTCTGGCGTTAATACCAGTTCGATGCTTTGCACCCGTATCACTCGAACTTGTGCCAAGCCCATGCCATAAGCCGATAAAACGCTGCTCAACTGGTGTAGAAACACTTTTTTGATGCCGAGCGCATCGGCCACCAAGCAAGCATGTTGTGGACCAGCGCCGCCGAAGCAGCATAAGGTGTACAAACCTACGTCAATGCCGCGCTGAACCGAAATGTGTTTTATCGCATTGGCCATATGCTCTACCGCGATTTGTAAATAACCTTGAGCTAACTGTTCTGGGGTCAGGTTGGCATCAGAATTTTGCTTTTGTTTGATGGTTTTACCAAGGGTTTCAAAACTGTCGCTAACAGCCTGTTTATCTAAGGTTTGGTTGTGTTCTTTGCCAAATATTGCCGGGAAAAAATCACTTTGCAGTTTACCCAGCAATAGGTTGATGTCGGTTACAGTGAGCGGACCTTGATTGCGATAGCACGTAGGGCCGGGGTTAGCACCGGCAGACTCTGGACCAACGCTTAACCTTAAACCACTGTCAAAACCGTCATAATCTAGCTTTGAACCACCGCCTGCGGCCACGGTGTGAATTTTCATCATGGGGGCTTGTAGCCGAACGCCGGCCACTTCGGTGTCGAAGGTGCGTTCGTATTCGCCATTAAATAGCGCCACATCGGTGCTGGTGCCGCCCATGTCGAGGCCGATTATCTTGTCAAAACCCGCTTGTTTGGCGGTTTCTACCATGGCAACCACGCCACCTGCAGGGCCTGACAAAACGGCATCTTTACCATTGAAAGTGTCGGCTTGTGTCAAACCACCGTTGCTTTGCATAAATTGCAGTTGGCAGTCTTCACCGAGTTTTGAGGTAAATTGGTTAACATAACGGCGCAATACCGGGGTGAGGTAACTGTCGACAACTGTGGTATCGCCTCGGCCAATGAGCTTCATTAATGGGTTAACTTGGTGTGATACCGAAACTTGTGTAAAACCAATATTGCGTGCAATTTTTTCGGCGGCTTTTTCGTGTTGGTGGTAGCGGTAACCGTGCATAAAAACGATGGCACAACTGCGCAAACCATCATTAAATGCTTGTTGGAGTTGTTCAGTTAAGTGTGTTTCGTCGATTGGTGTAACGACTTCGCCATGAGCCGACAGGCGCTCTTTGACTTCAATTACTTGGCTATACAAAAGCTCGGGTAATTCGATTTTTAGTTTGAATAAATGGGGGCGGTTTTGATAACCAATGCGTAATGCGTCAGCAAAACCACAAGTGATCACCAGTACAGTAGGTTCGCCTTGGCGTTCGAGCAGGGCGTTGGTCGCAACTGTGGTGCCCATTTTTACCGAGTCGACTGGCTGATTAGACAAATCAGCGTCTTTTTCTAGTCCTAAAAGGGTTTGAATGCCCCGCACGGCGGCATCTTTATAGTTGGATGGATTCTCGGATAACAGTTTGCATACAGCCAGCTCACCCGAGGGGTTTTTGCCAATGACATCGGTAAATGTGCCGCCCCTGTCAATCCAAAATTGCCAACCTGTTTTGCTCATTATGTTTGTGTCGTGTTAGATGAAAACCTGTGGATACTATAGCGCGATTCTATTGGCTTTCTAACACTTTTTATTGCGTCATCAAGCGTTTGCCTTTATTTTACAAGGATAGGAATTAGTTGAATGGCGGGTTCATTGGTGGTACGCAACACTGGCGAGCCGGGCGTCATGGAATATAAAGGGCCACTAGATGAAATTTAGTCATATTGATAAAAAGTTTGCGACTCACCCGGTGTTTGCTGGGTTCAGCCATCATTTTGAACAAGGAAAGTATTGCATAACCGGCGAGAATGGCTGCGGAAAAACCACTTTGCTGATGATGGCAGCAGGGTTGGAGTTGCCAGATAAGGGCGTGATCACCTTTAACGATTTGTTGGTAACCGATGTGGCGGTTAAACCACTGATTGGCATTTCGAGTGACAAGATAATTTTTCCGCGATTTTTATCGGCAAAGCAATTGATAGAGTTTCATTGCAGTTGTTATGGGGCGCAATGGCCCACCGCACTAATTGACGATTTACATTTCAAAAGCCATTTATCGACACTGGCCCCAGCGCTGTCGTTAGGTAATCAAAAAAAACTGTCGTTAATATTGGCCATAACGCACTCGGCCAAATGTTTGTTGCTCGACGAACCCACCACCGGGCTCGACAGTTATAGCCGAGACTATATTGTTGAATATCTAACAGCATTTGATGGCCATTTAATTATTACCAGCCACGATACTTTGTTTACCAATAATGCCGATTATCAGATTTTTCCAATTGCCGACAAAGCAGTGACAATCTGATGAATTATAACGAACTTAGAAGGCAAATTTACCGCAACGAAATTAAGCAGCTACTTGCTGCTGTTAGTCAATTGGGCAAGGTGTTTGTGTTGTTTTTTATCAACGTACTGGTGCCATTGTTTTTTTTCTTGGCGATGTATGGAATATCACTCATTGGTGAACAAAAAACCCTTATTGATGAGCGAATCACCTATCAGAGTATTTATTTTATATTGATTTTTGCGATGATAAAAATTCAGGCAAAAGCCATTTTAGCCGCACCTTATCGTAATTATATCAACGACTTGCCAATCACTCGTGCTCAGCATCGAAAAAGTGACCGCTACCTAACTGCCCAAGCGGGTAATTTGGTTTTGTTTGCCCCGCTATGCTTGTGTTTGTTCATGCCTGATTTGAAAACCATTGTAGAGACTCGATTTTTCGTGCTGTTTTCGCTAACCGTTATACTGAGCACTCAAACGGCGTTATATCGGCGCAACATACCACTGTTGTCGTTGGTGATATTGCCTGTGTTGGCGCATTACTTTTATCCCAAAGATGGCTCAGCCAATACGCTCAATACCGTGTGGTTTATTGTCGTGCTGCTTGAAGTTTTATTTCTCGACAAAATCAAGTTCAAAGTCGGGCAAGTAAAAACCACCTCATATGCGATGATGATTAGCCTGTTTACTATTCACCGCCCGGTTAACCTATTAACTAGGGTATTAGGTAGTTTGGCTATCATCGGCAGTTATGCTTATGTGATCAGTAAGCGGCCTGATTTTGCGACTGAAAACTTCCATCTGTTTATTACTTTTCTTATTGGTTTGTTGATTGGATCGTATCAGTTTGAAGTTGAACGTTTTCGTTCACAATACCAGTATTACCTCAGCGGATTACCGCTTAGTAATGCCAAGCGCCGTGTGTTTGAATTGCTGCCGCTGGTGGCCTTGTCAGCTGTACCAACGCTGGTTTACCTCATGGCTATTGAGTTCACTACATGGGTTATTGCATGGCAAGTGGGGTTGATTTTCTTGACCGCAGGGGCTGTTGTGTATCTTGGTAAGCACTATTATCTTGCCCCAATGGCGGTGATGACGGTGTTGATATTCAGCTTAGGGTTTACTGGGTTGGGTATGTGAGTCAGTTTTGTTGTCAGGGTTGATACAAATTGACACTTTTATCTTTTTTAGCACCAAAGTGAATAAGCCGTCTGTCTGGTCAGGATATGCACTTTTTTGAATATGTACTGAATCTAATGGTACACAGCTCTATAACGCTGACATAACCGTTTAATCTGGTTGACCAGTCAGCTTGTTTAAGTTTTAAACGGTTTTTAGCTGCTATTTCTTTTTTTCAAATTGTTCACTACTATCCTGCCACTGTAATAAATCGGATAAAAATAAGAAAAGGCCTTCTCTAAGCAATTAAAAAAATAAATAAAATAGAGCGGAATAATAAAAATGAAATCACTCCTTATTACAAGTGCCATTGCGATGGCGCTGGCATCAGGTTATGCCAACGCTGGCATTCAATACGACCCCGACTTTGCCAAAAAATATGCCTTTGAACAGGCACAAACAAACCCAAATCAACCCTCAACCCAATGGAAAAACTGGTTTAAACACTGCCCAGAACCTTGGGGAGACAACACTAATTTTATCAATCAAGTGATAAGAGCTGGTTTAGCCAAAAGCGCTTCACCAAAAATGGTTTTTTATGCAGGCCAAGCATTTAACAACGACCCTCGTTGGCAATACAGTAAAGCTCAGCAATCTCCAGCATGGGAAGGACCGCAAGCCTTTTTTGACTACGTTAAAGCCAATAACGGCGGCAAGGTGGGCATGAATTTTACAGCGCAAACTAACACAGAGCGTGGCAGTACGTTGAATTTTGACCAAGTGTCGGTTGGCGATATTATTTTTGTAGACTGGGAAAACGACAACAATATCAATCACACCATGGTTGTTACGGGTGGCACCACTGGCGACAATGTAACAACACTGGTCAGCTATCAATCTAACGCCAACGTTAGCCCTTCAAGGGATAAAACCCTGAGTTCAATTGAGCAACAATTTGGCAGCAACAACACCTATCATGTATTTCGGCCTACTCAGTACAATACTTATTGAGGTTTTTGGGGGCGCTGCTTTACGGTGGCGCACATAAATGTGCGTTCTACGTTAATTCCGTAGTTCGTGGATTTATCCACGTATGGTCTGACAACCTTTTGTTTTGACATTATCTAAAATTTTAGATAATGTGGTTACATATTCCTCTAAAGGTTATTCTCATGGCCCTTAAATTTTACGATAGTCCTTTTCATGTTACGCACGATGAAGATATTGCCAATAAAATGGCAATGAAAGTAGACTTATCTATTATGCTGACTAATTTAATTAATGATAAAAAGTGGACCCAAAGTGAGGCTGCAACTGTATTGGGAGTGAAGCAATCGAGAGTGTCTGAATTGATGAACAACAAAATCGAAAAATTCACCATCGATGCCATGTTCGATATGCTTGATAAATTGGGCTTCAAAGTAAAACTAGCGATGCAAACGGCTGATGAAGCGCAAATTTCAATTGCGCAAGCTGTTACTTCACAATCGTAGCCAAGATGCTAGTCTCACTATTTCAATTGACTTAAAAGTTCTTTTAAGCGGTTTTTTGCCACTTTCATTGCTGGTTTATCAACGCCGTTGGTCGTTTTGCTAAAGGAATGTAGAACCACAATAGTATTCATGTATTTGGCTACGTAAATACAGCGATGTGCCGGGCTGCCATTAATTTTCAGCTCAATAACGCCTGAACCTATACTCTCTAAAAATTGAAAGGGTTGTATAGGGTCTTGTCCATATTGAATTTTCCTTAAATCCCGGCCAAATTCATCCTGAATTTTTGTTGGCAATTTCTTGTATTCACGCTCTGCTGCGTCATTGATGAAAGCAAATTTAAACATCACCTATATTTTCCATTATTTATGACAAATGCTTGTTTCTAATTTATATTTAACTTTCCTCAATCGTACAACTCAGTCTACATCTATTCAAGGTAGAAAAGACAAAAAAAAGATAGTGAAAAAGTACAACGGATGGCGTTCTTTAAGGGATTTAAATCTTATTATGAAACTACTGTTATTAATGTTCTTTGTTTTAAATTCATCAAATGCCTTTGACGGCAATGGTGCTGAATGTATTCCTGTAGGGTATGAAAAGTCACTAACAGCGTTTATGGTAAAAACAAAGAAGCCATATCAGGATTGTATGAACTCAGTAAGTAAAATAATGTTTACTCTATGGTCTTTTGGGAAAGATTTTACTTTTTAACAGCTCTGTTACGCGGACGTCATTTGTTGCTTCATCTGCAAACCGCATATCAATTTTTATATTTTCCAGCGGTGCTTCATCATTCCCGAATTCTGTTAGATAGGTGTGATCTCGGGGAGGATTCTTTATCCATTTGTGATGGGTAGTTTCTGTCGCTGGTGTTGCTTTATTTGTTCAAAAGCTATTCAAAATAGGAAAAAGAATCGTACTATCTTGCTCCAATGTTTACAACGTTAATGTGCTATTTATTGCACCTAAACCATGAATCGGTTACATTTTATGGAAAATTCCCTTCAGTTGCATAAAGCATGTTTACCAAAAAACACATAGCAACAATACTCGTAGCTGCTTCTGTGCTGCTTCTGTGCTGCTTTCGTATTTCTTTAGTCAGAATTCAGTTGAAGGTGTGTCACCAGTAGCAAACAATCAAGCGGCAGGATTGGTAACAGATGTTTTATCGCCAGCTGCCAAATTTTCAAATAAACAGGCATTATCTTCGCAAGCGCTTGAAACAAAGGCACCCGATTGCGTTTCAGCCCAAACATACGAACAAAGCGCAGAACTTGCAGTCGTTGAGCAATGGATGTTTGATAATTTTGGTTTAGCACGCATTGATCAAGAAAATTACATGGATGAAGCACAGTTATTGTCACAAGCCAAAGCTGACAATTATTATGCGATGTTTATATTGGGCTTGAATTATCGTTGGCATTCAACAAAAGATACTTTTCAATCTCAAGCTGTCAGGCCCAGTGAATTACCAAAACAAACCTATAAGGACCGACCCTTTGATATCGAAACCGCCAAAAAAGCGCGTTATTGGGCTGAGCGAGCTGCTGTAAACGGTATTATTGAAGGGTTGACTGTCATTGATGCTTCGTATCTTGAAGAGGTCACTTTTTTGGAGGAGCACAACCCACAGGATATGGACAAGATTCAGCAAACACGATTGACCGGGCTGGCTTATATACGATTGCAAGGTTGGTTAGCACCAGGTGTATTTGATGGCAAAGCCTACCAAGAGACTACCGGTTTGTCGGTGGAAGAAAGTGAACATTTTAAGGGGATATTTGCTGATGTGTCTCAACAATGGGCGGTTAAGAGGCAAGCTTTGGGATATGACAGTGCATTGAACTTGAATATTCCGCCGGAGTTCTATCAACTGAAAAACATGAAGACTTGTGAGAAATAAATGCTTGGTATCGGTACCAATTTATCGTAGCTTGTTTACTGTGGAAAATACGTACGTGTGGTGTTAAGATTAACGTACGTCTTATTCACATATACAGGTGAAAACATGCAAACCATGTCTATAACTACACTGAGAAGTCAATTATACAAAGTGGTAGATAAGGTGATTGAAACCGGTCTGCCAGTTGAAATTGAACGCAATGGTCGAAAGCTCAGTATTGTTTTGCAACAAAAACACTCAAAACTGGATAACTTGACTCCTCATGATTGTATTATTGGCGACCCTGAAGATTTGATTGATTTGCCTACGTGCCAATGGCAAGGTGATGACAATTTATGATTTACCTTGATACTCATGTTGTGGTTTGGCTTTATCAAGGTGATGTAAAAAGACTCTCGCAACATGCCCGTGAATTAATAGAAGATAACGATATTTATATTTCGCCCATGGTCATGTTGGAAATTGAATATTTGTTTGAAATTAAACGAATTAAAAGTGATGCCAAAACTATTTTGGCGACATTGAATGGCTCAATTGGTCTTGAAATTAGTCAACCAGACTTTTTCAAGGTGAGTGAAACTGCACTACAGATGAAATGGACAAGAGACTCGTTTGATCGCCTAATTACTGCAACAGCATCTCTCACGCAAAGTAAGCTGCTAACAAAGGACAA
This sequence comes from uncultured Alteromonadaceae bacterium, assembly GCA_938085045.1. Lineage (GTDB taxonomy): Bacteria > Pseudomonadota > Gammaproteobacteria > Enterobacterales > Alteromonadaceae > JABSOG01. Next base: position 29,209 of record CALKGI010000212.1, on the reverse strand, counting down.
CAATATTCTACAGAATTATCCACTTGCGGTATGGGATTGAATTTGTTTGTCCATTGTGGCATTGAATCTTTTGTCTGTTCACTTTAAAGAGTGGAGATTCTAAAACCGATACCTAACCTTCATAGTTAATTGGTCAGCATTCTTGCCAGCAAAACTGTCTGAAATCAAATCATTAAATCCTTCTTGTCCATCGTGAGACTCGTTAAACGTATTACCGCCTCGGCTATAGACCAGATATAAATCAGACAGTGGGGCGAATTGGTATTTGTAACGTAGTTGCAAGGCTAAATCGGCTTGGGCGAAGTTGGCGGCACGAGTTTCGTCAGTTAAATATAAGTCGCCTTGATTGCTGATTCTATACGCGTCTTGCGCATCGGCTTTTAAACCAACCCATTGCATGGCTAATCTAACTTCTTGGGCGTTGTCGACTATCCAAGTGGATTTTACTGTGACGTGTAATTGTTCTGAGTCAAAAGTGTTTATGCGGTCATTTGGACGTCCTTGCAGAGTCAGTTCGTCATCATTTTGCCAAATCTGCCAGCTCTGGGTTTGACGATATCTTAGTTCGGCATCGATTGAGATGCGGTCGGTTGGTGAGTAGTTGATAAAGGGTTTGATGCTGACGATTTTACCTTTGATTTGGGCATTTCTAACCCAACCAGACATACCATAACTGAATGCTTGAGATTGGTCGCTCTTCCAACGAGACCAAACGGTTAAGAAGGCATCTGTACGGTATGAACCGTTGCCCCTTGAGTTTTTGTCATCCCAGCCTGCTGCGGTGTAGTGGGCGGTAAAGTTGAAACGAGTCAGGTCTTCGAATTGAATATTTAACCAATTGCCGACACGGGCGTTAATACGTTCACCATCGTTGTTGGTGCGGTAGTCAACCCATTGGCCAATTTTCATTGATTTGTAATGTTCAGACTGAGTGTCTTCTGGTACGCCGTGACTGTAATGGAACATGTTAAGGTCGTTGCGCGGTAAAAAGCCCATGTCGTTAAGGTTGAGGTTGCGGTCGATGTGTTTAAACTCAAATTCATGTTCGTAGCCTTGCTCTGGGGTGTAAAGAATACTGGCAAACTGGCCATAACCCTTTGTATCGCCTGCATCAGAGAAATACAATTGGCTGTCTACTTGGATGGTGTTGTCAGAAGATCGAAACTCGCCATCAACCATGTGAGTAGAGGTGTTGTCTATTTGACCGTCGACCATAGTGCCCATGTAACCAAAGGCTCGGTAGTCGTCATTGTCGGTGGTGGTTTCATAAACTGAGCGCAGTGCCATGAACTTACGACCGTCTACTGTAGTATGCGAACCATCGTTCAGGTTATAAGTTGTATCGTCTTCTACTGCTGATAATACGCCAAAACGTACATCGCCCACTTGGCCTGTGTATTTTCCGGCGGCAATGACATCAGAAAATCCTACGCTCTGTTCTACCGATTGACTTTCGTTCAAAACAGGGGCGTCAGGCCGTGCGCCAATGCGGCGGGTGTTGACCATCATGGCGCCTTTGGGTTTGAAAATTTCTTGCCCTTCAAGAAAAAATGCCCGTTTTTCAGGGGAGTAGGTTTCAAAAGCTGAAAAGTTTACGACTATGTCGTCGTTTTCTACCTGACCAAAGTCAGGGCTGACCGTAAGGCTGAGTTGACTGTCGCTGGTGGGTTGGTAATAAACGTCAAAACCAAAACTCTGGTCGTTTGTTTGAGAAAGGCGGTCCATGCTGGATGAAAAGTAAGGAACGAACGTCAGTTCGCTTTTCGCTTCGAGTACGTTGAATTCAACCGGTAACAGGGCACTTAAGAAAACACTGCGGTTGCTACCTAAGGCTGGCACTGCCCAGTCTTCGGCTAAATAAGAGATGTGGCGTTCAATCGATAGGCCAATGGTTCTTTTGTCGGTGGCTGAGGGGAGTTTAAGTGCTGACCAAGGGATGAACATTTCGGCATCCCAGCGATCATCATAACGCTTGGTTTGCGCTTGCCACGGGGCATTCCATTCATATGCGAACTGTCGTTCAGGTTGCACTGTGCCGTCAATTAATGAGCCGCCCAAACCTACCGTGAACACGTAACCATACAGGCCCTTGCCTGAGGTATCGAGTACTAGTCGCACGTTGTCTCTTTCAACAAAATTGTCTCGCGAGGTTAATCTTTCTACTTGGGTATCTTTGGGTTGAAAGTTGCTGATGGCAAAGTAAATGCCGCTATCGGTATAGAGCATTTTGGTTTGGGTTTTGTGTGTTGGCGCTGCGCCCGTATCTGGGGTGACCACCTTAAAGTCTTCAATCGTTGGGGTGTTGGCCCATTGTGCTTCGTTAAGTACGCCATCTACTGTGATAGCTTTTTCTATCATTGTTGGATTTACATTGGCCATCGCTTTGTTTGGAATAAACACGTTGATGATCATCATTATGAAACCAAGAAATAATGTGAATAAATAAGAGTTCCTGCTCATGACGTTTACTCTGTTGATTGAAGACAGGGTAATCTTATGACGGTTCGGCGCAAGATATTAGACACGTTTATGTAAAACAAACGTGGATGTGTTTTACAAAAGTTTTACCAACGCCGTAGCTGCTTTTGAAGTAAAATGTCTGTCAGTCGTGCATTCGACTTGAATTAGGTCGTATTAGAGGAGTTAGACGTCGATGACGAACAAAGCAAAATTACTGGTAGTTGAAGATGAGATGGCCATACAGCAAGGTCTGGTAGACTTGTTCGTTTTTAATGGTTACGAAGTCGAAGCCTATGCTGATGGCAAGCAGGGGTTAGATGCGGCTTTACAAGGTCATTTTGACTTGATTTTGCTCGATGTGATGTTGCCGTCAATGGATGGCTTTACTATTTGTAATGAGATCAGAAAGCAATCTCGCCGTCAGCCAATTATTATGCTGACCGCTAAAAATGCCGAAGAAGATGTGATCAACGGATTGACCCTAGGTGCCGATGATTATATTGCCAAGCCATTTTCGATTCGTGAGTTGTTGTTGCGGGTAGAGGCTATTTTGCGTTTGTCGGGTAAAAATCAGGTGCAAGATTCGCTCAAGATTGGCAGTCATCTTGAGGTCGATGTGGTGAACTTGTCGGGCACGATGAATGGCAAGCCAGTGTTGTTTACTCGGCGCGAAATTGATGTGATGTGTTATCTCAAAGAAAACCAACATAAACCGGTGGCTCGCAAAGAACTGTTAACCGAAATTTGGAAGTACAGCCCCAATGCCGATATTGATACCCGCACCGTGGATATTCATATTGCTAAGCTGCGCAAGAAAATCGAACTCGATCATAAAAACCCTCAACATTTGGTCACTGTGCGTGGCGAGGGCTATAAATTAATTCTGTAAGACCTTTTAAGGTATTGATTCTTTATAAGGTTTTCAAGGCTAGGGTAGTATTATGCGAATATTAGGCAAGCGTGCGGGTAGTGCGCAATTTTCTACGACGATGGCCAACAAGCGTTTGATCATCTTGTTGTCTATTTTTGCGACTGCTTTGTTGATCCCGCTAGGCTTTTTGGCCAATCATGTTTACAAGCAGTTTTCAGAAGAGATGTATTATGAATACCGCTGGAACGCTGAGAAGGTGATTAAATACACCGATAAATACGTTTATCGGATGATGAGCAAGGAAGAAGAGCGCCCTTTTGGAGATTATCAGTTTTTTAAATGGGTGACCGACCCTATCACCAAAAAGAAAGAAGTGACTAAGTCGCCCTTGATTCACCCCAGTCATATGAAGCATATCCCCGGTTATATCGGCCATTTTCAAATTGATGCCGAAGACCAATTCAGCTCGCCTTTGCTACCTTACATTGAAAAGAAATACATGACCGAAAAGGCTGGTATGGAATGGTCTGAGGTGTCAAAACGCTTAAAAATTCAAAGTGAAATCAAAGCATTGTTGATCAAAAACGATTTTTTGCAGTTGCCTAAAGTCAAAGACCCTAATAAAAAGTGGGCTAAGAACGAAGATAAAAAAGAAGACAAGAAAGAGACTGATTACAAGGAGCACAAACCGCGTACTGAGGAATCTTATACGTCAAAAGAGAAAGAAAAAGGCCAGTGGAATCCGTCGAAAAGCAGCGAGTCATTTGGTGACTATACCGCGTTTGTGGTTGAGATAGACCCATTTCAGTGGAAGCGTAGTGATGACGGTTATTATTTCTTTTATCGTAAAGTTTGGCGTAAAAATAAGCGTTATGTACAAGGCTTTGTCGTTGAAGAGAATGCGTTTTTGATGGAAGTTGTTAAACCGCTATTTGCAGAGCGCAAGTTTGAAACCAATGTGACTTTACAGATGATTCATGATGACGATGTATTCAAAGAGTTTGTTTATGTTGCGGGTCAAGAAGGTTGCAAGGATGTGCTCGTTAATAGCAAGCACCTTAAAAAGAACAAAGATAGCTCGATTGCTTATGCAACGTTACGCCCACCGTTAGAAAATGTGATGTTGAACTTCACTACCAAAGATTTACCACCCGGACCGGGTTCGGCCTTGGTTGATACTTTGTTGATGGTGTTTTCTTTGGTCATTGGTATTGGCATTTTCGTTTTATATCGCGCGGGCACCAAGCAAATATTGTTGGCTGAAGAGCGTTTAAACTTTGTCTCGGCAGTGAGCCATGAATTAAAAACCCCACTGACGTCAATATTGATGTATTCAGAGATGTTAAAAGAGGGGATGGTGAGCGACTGTGAAAAACGCAGTGCTTACTACGACTTTATTTTCTTTGAAAGCGAGCGTTTGTCGAGGCTAATCTCTAACGTGCTGCAATTGTCTCGATTGGGTAAAGACTCTCAAGCGATGGACATTGAAAAATGTTCGGTTAATCGTCTTAATGATTTGGTGCGCTCTAAAACGTCGACCTTGTTGACCAAAAACGATTTTATTATGGAATTTAAGGTTGAAGGCGTTGATGAATCGAATACTGATGTGTTGGTTGATCAGGATGCATTCTCTCAGGTGGCGATTAACTTGGTAGACAATGCCATTAAATTCTCAATTGATAAGGACAATACGCAACAAGTATTGCGTAAATTGGACGTGGGTTTCAGACCTGCTGTGGGCAAACAAGACATGGTGGTGTTTTACATCCGTGACTATGGCCCGGGCGTGGATGCATCGCAGGGTAAGAAAATCTTCGATTTGTTCTATCGTGTCGGTGATGAACTGACTCGCACTAAACCTGGCACTGGCATTGGTTTGGCGTTGGTGAGCGAGTTGGCCAATGCAATGAATGGTTCTGTTGAGTTGATTAATCGCAAGCCCGGGGCTGAGTTTTGCGTGATTTTGCCTTCTAAGGCGCATTGATTTTATGGCATTTAATTGAATTATATCGATAATTCACAAAAGGGCAGACACAGGGGTCTGCCCCTACGGTGCCTTTTTTAGATTTAGTCTGCGCGCTGTGCGCACCTTTTGTATTTTTCGCCAAAGAACACAATTTCCCTGATTCCTGTCAAAAAACCTTCACATTCGCCAGTTAAACTCTTTATCAGTTAAACCAATAGATAAAGCCAACAGGTGAATTTATGCTCCACTATTTTGATGAATACTCAGATTACGATGATGTGCGCGAACATAACCCGGTGAATAAAAAGCGCTCGACCAGACGACGATGGCAAGAGATTGAAAAGTTTAAGGAAAGACGGCGTTTATCTAGGGAGATTGTCAGGGATGATGATTTGTATTTTGACTTGTTAGATCGGCATTAATTCGTAGTAAAAGCAAAGGGCGCTTAGCGCCCTTATAGTTGATTAATAACCAATCTTCACTCTGGTGCGACGTGGCGGAGGCGGTGCATAACCGTTGTTGTCATTCCATAAACGGTTGCTTCGACCTTCGCTGCTTCTACTGCGCTTTGAGCTGTAACGGTTATTGTTGTGACAGTGAATGATGCCCATTTCACACAAACGGTCGTGCCATTCGTATTTAATTAAGTGTTTGGTGAAGGCGCGTTTTTGGGCGACAAACTTCACTTTAGTTGTAGGTGAGTACTCGCCATCACCCCATCCTGTGCCTGCACTGGCACTTGTTGAAGGACTTTTTGATTTTCTATTCGAAGCACTGTAATCAGGTTTTCTGTTTTTACTGGTGCCTGTGATGTTATGTGGCGGATGTTTTGGCTGTTTTTCAAAAAATGCCGCAACAGCTATCACGCCCATGGCGCTGTAGTCGTTAAATGCCGCTGAATAAGACTGGCTTTCGTCAGTAAAGTAAAAACGGTTAACGCTATTGCTTGAGCTTCTCCAACCTCTAAAAGTCGATACTTGATGCGGGTTAAGAATGTACATTTTTTCTCGGCTTTTCAGATAAGACGGTTTGCCGTTGATTATATTGCGACCGTCTACCGCGACCACAAAACCTACCCTTCTTGAGGTTTTGTTGCGAACCTCAATTGAATATTCCTGTTGCTGTAGGGCTTGCATGTAAGACTTTTTCATTTGGTAATTGCCATCAGCGTCATATAACGGCAGACGATATCCGTATTCGTCGACAATGGTGACGTCAATCTTGTTGTTTTGGCTGTGCTTTTGGCCGTGGCCTTGATGATGACGATTGTTCCCGGCATTCGCAGGTTGGGCGACTAATACTAAAAAGCTGATTGCGACTATTATCCAATGTTTCATAAGTTCACCTTTGCAGTTGCTACTTGAATTTAGGAATGTTTCTAAACAATGACGCTACTATATATCGGCGTGACTTAACGGAAGCTGAATCAGGTTTCGTACTAGATTATAAATAAGAATGATTCTCATTTGCAATTGATGGTGGTTCTGGCTATTATTCAAACTCACTAATGATTAGCAAGGGCTATGATGATGAGCCAACCCAATTTATCTACTCCAAACGACAGTAAACTCAGAATCGAAATATCGGCTAAAACGCTGTCAAAGTTGCTCGGTAGTGAGCAGTTTTGCTGCACCGACATCCGCTGTTTAGACCCTTCTTCAAAAAAGCAATTGTGGCACTTGCTGTTGCAAAACTGCGCCTGCACTGGGGTTTAAATTGCTGTATCAAATTAGACACTTAGGTTGTTGTAAACTCGAACTATTTGGGCTGATGAACTATAGTCAACAGTGACTTTGGTTAAATTTAATTCAAGCTGTATTAATCAATACTTAAATAATAATTGGTCTTTAAACAGGAGAAGACAATGCTTGAATCCATTCAAAATAGTGGTTTTGGAATACTAATATTGGGCCTTATGGGTAGTGTTGGTGCTATTTTACTCATCAAACTTAGTGCAAACTACTTCAATAAAGTCTCACCTGGTTACTCCCACGAAGTGCATGTTTTTAAATTACTATTCAATAAAAGCTGTGACAAACGAGACAATACCGACCACATTTATTTGCTGATCTTGTCGTGCGTTTATACCTTGGGTATGTTGATGCTGACTTGTACGTCGGCGATTGTTTTTCAAATTGTTAAAATGAGCGACCCCTCGGCTTACTATTCACTGGTTATCATGTTCATTGCGACTGTGCTTTGCCTTTATGGCGTGATTAAGGGCATTGATTCTATTAACCAATTGCTGGATGTTCATTTAACCCGCAAAGACACCAAAGCCGACAGTCAACTTGAAGAGTTGGCTGAAACTTAAGGTCGGTATTTACTCCATCATTCCTTGTTGCCAAGCCGTGACAGCGGCTTGGGTTCTGTCACGTAAATGCAGTTTGCTCAATATATTGCTGACGTGACAACGCACTGTTTTAATCGCAATCGATAACCCATCCGCAATTTCTTGGTTGCTCTGCCCGTGAGCAATCAACTTTAATACCTCTAATTCTCTGTTACTTAACTGCACTCTAGCCAAATTGCTATCAAGGGTTGCACCTTGCATTTCGGCCAATATGCGTTCAGCCACCACGGGTGCTAATACGGTTTGTTGTTTACAGGCTTTACGAATGGCTTCGGCCAAATCTTGTGGGTCAACGTTCTTTAGTAAGTAAGATAGGGCGCCGGCACGAATGGCTGGAAAAATATATTCATCTTGATGATAAGAGGTTAATACAATGACTTGTGTGCGAGGGCTGGCCAGTTTGACCTGCCGAGTGGCTTCAACACCATCAATGGCATGATTCAGTTTTAAATCCATTAATACCACATCGGGCACCCAGTGTTTGACCAATTCTAACCCTTCGATGGGATTGCCCGCCTCGCCAACGACCTCAATATCGTCTTGTAAATTTAAAAAGGCGACAATGCCTTGCCTGACCAAGGCGTGGTCGTCGATGGAGATCACTGAAATCATAATGGGATCCTTATCAGCAATTGATAGCCGTTTTGGGTGTCGATATCTAAGCTGCCGTTGAGGGTTTGTAAGCGGGTTTGCATTAACAATAATCCTTGGCCGAAAGGTTGTAGTTGCGCATTTTTACCGTTGTCGTTAATGGTTAGTTCGAGCGTGTTATTTTGCTCTGCTTTTTGCTCAATTCCTTGCTTAACTTCTTGTTTAATCAGGGTAATAGTCACCACTGTGGCAGTTGAATGCTTGCTGATGTTTTGCAGGGCTTCTTGCATGCAGCGATGTAACAAGTGGCATGTTTGAGCGCTAAGCGCATCGATTTGGCTGATGTGGTTTTGCACCTCAATGCCACTTTTGTCTGCCCAGTCAATGAGCATTTGGTTAATTGCGGGGAAAAAACCTTCACCAATAAAAGCCTCTGGTTTTAGCGCGTCTATCAGCTGATTGATTTGTTCAAATGCTTGATGATTGTTGGCCTGTGCGGTTTTTAAAAAAGGCTGAGCTTGTTGTATTGATTTGTTTAGCGCTTGCTCGCAACCGGCCAATTGCAGGTTGTTGGCAAATAACAATTGCTTGACTGTATCGTGCAGTTCAGCGGCAATGCGCTGCCTTTCGGCCAATTGAACTTGCTGTTTTTGTTCACTGAGTAAGGTTTCAACATCTTGTGCTAGTTGGTTGAGTTGTTGCAAGCTGCCCGCAATTTGATTGGTGCCTACAACATCAAGGCGCGGTGTTAAGTTGCCTTTTGACCAAAAGCTGATAATACGTGATATGGCCGATAACCTGATACTGATTAATCGGGCAATAAAAAAGGCAATTAACAAGGCAGACGGAAGGCCCCAAAATAAATTGCCGATAGAAAATTGCACGGCGTTCATCAACGCCTTTGAAGGCTGGTAAAACCAATGACTAAAAAGGTCTATCTTGTGCCATTGCTGTTTGGAGACCAATACGCCGATAACATCCCCGCTTTTATTCTCAATCGCTTTGATCACCAGATAACTGCCGTCTGGCAGTAATTCAACGCCCGAGTTGGGTTTGTTAGTTAATGCATCGGCCAAATCATCTCTTGATTGTAGTGGTAACGAAAGCCACAAGTTTTTGCTTGGTAGTGGTTGTTGGCAACTCCAAATGGGTGTGCCTGATACATCGGCAATTAGCAACTCGTTGATGGTGATTTGGGCATAGAGTTGCTGCCAGTACAGTACATCAATTGGTTTTTTTTGATGACAAAGGTGGCTTAAAGCCGATTGTGTTGATGATTGTTCATATCGGCTAACAAGGTGGGTTTGTTGCCAGTCTTTTATGGGTTGATTGGTGTAACTCTCGCTCGATTGCATCATCAGCCATAGGGTGAGCTGAATGACAAAACTCACCAGTAAAAAAACCGCAGTAATGGAGAAAAATAAGCGAGTGCGCAACGAAAAGTTAAAGCGGTTATTACTCATTAAATCAGACAATTAAAAGCAAGGTTTGCCCATCTTACCTGAATGTGACCTTGGTGCAATCGGTCTGTAGACCTATATCTATTGCGGTAGAAATAGGGCGTAAGACCGATTCGCAAACTTAGTGGTAATGCTGTAATAGCGGTCATCTTTAATACTTAACAGGATTTTCTATGACTGGCACCAATGTCATTCGTCTGCACAATGTTAATAAATCGTTTGGCCAGCAACGTGTGCTCAAGCAACTCAATTTGAATGTGCCCGAGCACAGTGTTTATGCCTTTTTGGGCAATAATGGTGAAGGCAAATCAACCACAATTAGGTTATTGACCGGATTGATGCGGGCCGATGAAGGCCAAATAGAGGTGCTCGGTTTAGATGTGACCAAAAATAAACAAAAAATCCTTCAGCAAGTGGGCACCATTGTCGATTCGCCCGCTTTGTATCCGCAGTTAACCGCGAACGAGTTTTTACGCATTGGTTGTGTGCTCAAAGGTTTGGCCAAAACCGAGATAGCCCGAATTCTCGACACCGTAGGGCTGACAAAGGCGACCAACCAAAAAATTAAAACGTTTTCGTTGGGTATGAAGCAACGCCTTGCTCTGGCACATGCATTGCTGGGTACGCCTAAGCTGTTGATACTCGACGAGCCGACCAATGGTTTAGACCCACAAGGCATGTTAGAAATTCGCGAGCTAATCAAAGCGCTACCTCAAACAAATAATTGCACAGTGTTTTTGTCTAGTCATCTACTCGATGAAGTCGAAAAAATGGCCACTCATGTAGCCTTGCTCAAACATGGTTCGGTTGTGGTTGAATCGTCTATTGCCCAAATCACCCAAAACAACAGTGGCACTTTGCGACTTGAGGTATGTAATGCCAGCAAAGCGGCGCAAACGCTAAGTGCTATGGGTTATCAAGTGACTGAACATAGCCCGACGGCTTTGGCTGTTAACGACATCAGTGGCAAAGGCACTGACAAAATCAATGCAAGCCTCATTAATAGTGGTTTGCGCTTGTTTCAATCGGTTTATCACCAGCCTTCTTTAGAAGAATGGTTTTTAAATGCCACCAACCAATCTAAGGCAATATGATGATAGTTAAATTAATTCAAATAGAACTACTCAAAACCCGTCGATCACTGGCTTTATTGATGATGTTTATTTGCCCGTTATTGGTGGTTTTACTGATGGTGATGCTCGCGGTTAATAGTGGGGCGAGTGCTGTTGAAACCCGCGGCTGGACTGCGTTATGGACCACTACTAATGCATTGTGGTGTCATTTTATGCTGCCACTTTATATCGCCTTGGTCACTACGCTGTTGAATGGCACAGAACATCATAACGGCACATGGCGGTTAATGCTGACTTTGCCAATTAGCACTTGGCAGTTATATATTGCTAAAGCGGCTGTCGCTTGGTTTTTTATTGCCGGTGCCAATTTGGTGTTGTTCATTGGTTTGATAGTGGGTATTGCCATTTTGATGCTGTTTGGCTATCCAACTGAAGCGGCCTTTAACTACCCGGTTGTTGAACAAATCGCCAAGGTGTTGGTGACTTGCCTGCCTATTTTGATTATTCAACAGGCGATAAGCTGGCGCTTTAGCCATATCGTTGCACCGCTGGCTGTTGGGGTCATTGGTACTATGGGTATTGTGACCATAGGGTCGTCTAAATATTGGTTATATTATCCATGGACCTATATGTTGATGTCGAATATGGGCGGTGATATTGCCAATCAATGGCTGGCATTAAAACTGGGTTCGTTGTTGGCTGTGGTTTTATTGGGATTGAGTGCATGGGGACTGGGGAGGAGAGACTGTCCTGCATGAATTTGCATGAGTTTTCTAATCTAGAACGCTAAAATAAACATAACTGTATGTTTTAGATCGATTTAATCACACTAATGAGGGGTTTTTAGGTTGATACTGTCTGGGGAAAAGACTATTATTTAATTTTTGCTGTATGTAATAACAGTGTTTATTTTAATAGTTGTAACAGAAGTGGTGGTTGTTAAATTTCCATACCAGACAGGCAAGTAAATGAAACTCTTTAAACGTTGGTTAAACAAACCACCAAAACCGCTGTACAGCTATGAAGATTTGCAACTGGGTTTGATGTGTTTCGACGATGAAGATGAAACTTGGGTAGGGCGGTACAAGGGTTATGAGTATCGCATTGCTTATGAGTATCACAAACTGCCCAAAAGTGATTTGTTGCAGTATTGCTTTGATATGTTGTCAAACAAAGTTGCGCTCGAAGGTAATCTTCAACAGCAAAAAAATCAACACAAGCGCACGGCCGTTAGCGAACTTCATGATGAAATTGATGACCTGCGGTATTTTAACCTGATGTTTTACCGCAACGATTCGCAAATGTGCATTCTCGCTCAGCTGACCGATGACGACAGCGAGCGATTATGGCGGGTTGAGTTTTTTGATGGACGATGTGACGGTATTGGCTTTGATGTTTAGATAAGCCTTTTAACCGTGGTGAGCGTGTTCTTTTATTCTAAATACGCCGGAAATGCGGGCAACGCATCGTAGTCGGCTTTTTCGTGTTGGATTATCACCCGGGCGTTTTGTTGTTTAACCAAAGCTTCAAAGGCTTGTCTGCTCTTTTTGGTTTGCGCTTGGTCGCCATGATACATAGTATAGGTACCTAGGGTACGTGCTCTGGCGTGAGTGTACATGTCGCCGGTTAAAAATACAGGTCCTGCTTTTGCTAGTTTTAGCATTAATATTGCGCTGCCAACTGTGTGTCCTGGCATAGATTTCATCACTACAGTGCCGTCACCAAACACATCATGTTGGTCTGTAAAGGTGGTGGTTTTGGCTTTTTCTAGCGCTGAGTACATCGCAAAACCCTCTTTATCAGCTTGTTTTTGATTGTCGCTGAACATATGTTCGCGCTCAAGGGCATTGACAATAAAAGTCGATTGGGCAAATAGATTGGCGTTACCTGAGTGATCAGAGTGTGAGTGCGACAATGACAAAAACTCAATGTCTTTTGCGGTTTTATTCACCTGAGCGAGTTGTTGTTCAATATTGGCGTTTACTTGCATGTGATACACACCCATTTTTACACCACCGGGTATATCAGCTAATGACTGAGGTAATCCAGTATCCCAAATCAAATCGCCTTTGGGATGGCTTATTAGATAACAAGGGTAAACTAAGGTGAGCTTTTCGCCTTGGTATTTTCCTTCGATTGAAAAGTCGCTCATGTCAGAGATTTCGGTGATACCGCAGTCCATGGCGTAAAGTTTGACTGTAGGCTGGGTGATAGATTGGCTGGTTGAGTTAGTGCTGCAACCGGTTAAAGTGAGTAGTAAAATGCAGAAAGTTGAAAGTCGTTTTATCATGTATTGTCTTTTGATGGTTTTAAGTGACGCTATTTAACCATCAATGGGGGAGGGGGTTCAATAAGTTTTGGGTTTAAAGGGCGTTGTACACCGCCTAACGGTGTACAAACTTCTACATTAAATTCAAACGCTACTTTCTATCATACCGCTTGGTATCATTGTCGCGGTTGGCTTTCTTTTCACGCTTACGACGCGCCTTTTCAACTTTCTCATCTATTTTACGCTGTTGGCGTGCGGTTGGGCCAACCGGAATTGGTTTGCGCGGCATCCGCTCGTCTGCCATGGCGGCGTTGTACAAGAAGGCAGCCATGATCACCGAGGCTTGTTTTAAATCGTCTTCAACGACATGATCAAACGAGTCTAGGTGAGAGTGATGCAGGCGGGTGAAATAATCCAGTTTGTCTTGAATGAATTGAAAACCCGGCAGGCCAACGTTATCGAATGCTTCGTGATCGGTGTAGTTATCAGATTTGTTGGTGATGGTCCCTGTACTTAAATCGGAGTAAGGGCTAAACCACTTGCTGAAAATCGGTTTGGTTGCCACATTGCCTTCGGTAAAAATACCGCGAAAACGACCGCTGCCGCCATCCATATTGAAGTAAACCGAGAATTTTTCCCAGTCGCCTATTGGCTCAATTGGCCAACCTTTACTGTGCCATAAATAGCTGGGTAGCTTGCGCTCTTCTTCAGACTTTGGTTTTGGCCGGGTGGCAAAGTGTTCTTCTACATAGGCTTTTGAGCCGAACAAACCTTGTTCTTCACCTGACCATAAGGCAATACGTATGGTGCGTTTAGGTTTAACTTTTAGCGCCTTTAAGATACGCACAGCTTCCATTGATACGGCAACACCTGCGCCATTATCAACAGCACCACCACTGGCGTGCCACGAGTCGAGGTGACCACCAACCATGACTATTTCTGGGTTGGTATCGGTGCCCGGAATTTCAGCTATGGTGTTGTAGGCGTTACGGTCTTTGTCGTGGAATTGGGCTTTAATGTCTAGTGCGATTTTGGGATTTTTATCGTTGTTCATCATGCGTGAAAGTAAGGCGTAATGCTCAGCTTCAATGACAATTGCGGGTATTGGGTAAGATTCACCCACACGATGGGTTTTGCCCCAAGTGCTGACGATGCCACCTTGGCGAGAGCTACTGTAAATTGCTCCGGCTACTTTTTCTTCGGTCAAAAATTTGTTCAATACTTTGCTGAACTTATAACTGCGCATCGCGCCGTCTCGTCTGTCAGCGGTGTAAGAACTTTGGTGGCTGGCGTGGCGGCCAACGGGGAATTTTTTGATTTTTGACAACGACTTGCTGTCATGGCGTACAAACACTGGCATTTTGGGTTCGCCGATTTCTTTAGGTTCGCCCATCATTATAAATTTGCCGTTCAACTTGCCTTTATAGCTTTGCAATTCGGCTTCGGTTGCGGCATCGAAAAAGACGATTTCGCCTACTACCCGGCCATTGGTGCCGGGAGTCCAAGCGACTGGTACACCGTGTAAGGTTACGTTGCGAGGTGAGACCATGTCGATGCTTGCCAAATCATGTGACCAGCCACGACCAAATTCAAACGGGTCAAGGTAGGCATTTTTTAGCCCCCATTTTTCGAGCTGTTGTTTGGTCCAGTTATTGGCTTCAAGCATTTGCGGAGAGCCGGTAAGACGCGGACCAATGTTGTCGGTCAGATGTTCGAGCGTGTCCATTACATGTGAGTTATAAAAACCCTCGGTACGAATTTTGTTGGCCATGTCTAAGTCGCCTGCCGTCAGGGCAAAAGACGTCGACAAGCACAGTGCAGGCAATAGTAGTCGTTTCATTGGCGGGAAATTTCCTTGTGTTGTTGTTATGGTGTTGTAGCTTCGTTGCTGCGTTGCGAGATACCATATAATGAATACCTGATTGGGGCAATGTTTTTGCCATCAACGGGGGTTTTGGTGGAGGGGGTTTGTACACCGTGAGGCGGTGATCTGGCACGCATAAACCCTTTCATGGAGTTCGATCAAAACGGTAGATTTCATGCTCTTGCAAATCGGCATTTGCGACATCCTTGTCGGTCGTCCATGTTTTGGACTGTCTGCTCATCGACCGTCAAGCTTTACATCTAACCTATTGTTAGCGAATTAGGAAAACGAGGTTTTTATTTCTGAGGGTTTTACTTACGACCTTAGAGGCATCTTTGTTTTGGATGTAAGACTCCCCCGTACCACATATTTTAGTAATGATTTCCATTGTTGCGATTGCATTATATTATTTACAATATGGAGCAGATAGGGGGGAAGAAACCGCTTCCTTTAATGAACAAGCGTTGGGCGATTTGAAAAGAAACTTGAGAAATCTTGAACAACAAAACTATGTTTCTTCTGCCAGTTTGGCTAAAACTGTGAGTTTCAGATAGGCACTATTTAGGTATAACTATCAACCCAATCTCTAAATGTCATTTTACTGTTACTCTGCTTTGTTTCAATCCAAAAGTTCTTAACTAAACCATCGACTTTATCTTGTTCACTGGTAGCCAACCCGATGGTCTCAATATAGCTTATCTGATCTTCAGTCCAGGTTATGCCAGTATCCTCAAGATCTGCGCCAGCGTCGATTGAATTTTGATTATTGCTTGATATTATCTCAAGGTCGCCTGTATGGTCCACTGAGATCGGACTATATGTCCAAATGGTATTGGTGACTTGGTCATGTTTTGTATCGAGTACTTTATAGGGTTCCTTTCCTTGCACATAACCTGTAACAGCAGCCTGATTGTTGTCACCAAGCTGGTTTGTTAGTAGCTTGTATCGTACCGAAGCATAATCGGGGATCTTGTAGTAGAAACCGAGCATACTGTTGCCCGCTTTGTGTGACTCACTGCCTTGGTTCGGCATGACTGAATTGAGTGCCTCATTCTCTTTGGATAGTTTGATTTCTATTGGTGTCGCCAAAAAGTTTTCGTACTTGGTCCCTTTATTGATCAGTGTCTCTTTGGCCAGGTTGGATATTGCCACCAATCCGATTCGATAGTCTTGCTTTCTTGCTGCGATCACCGCAGCGATCAGTTTGCTTAGTTGGTTACCGGAATAGGAACCGTCATCTAGAAAAATAAGATGGCCATTGTGGCCAAATGAACTGGCGAGGCCCGTCTTGACGGTTTTTGTGTCGTCTTCTTTGGTTGGCACAGCAATAATTTTTTCAGGTCCGTAACCCCCCAATTGTTTGACCAAAAATAATACCTTGGCGGTGATCCAGTAGTTGCTTTTTCCAGCTTCAGACACGATACAGCTATAAGGTTGTTGCAGCGCTTTTATTCCCTTGGCTATCTCCTGTAGTTTGGTGGAAAAGTCGATTTTGTCGACGATCACAAATTGATCAACATAGTTTTTTAGCGTGGCGTTTTTGGCATCTTTGACATTTTTGATTTTAAATGCCGGATTTTTTTTCACATCAGCCAATCTTTCAGCCTTAGCTGTAGCAGCCAACGTCTGTTCTATATAACTGTCCGATGCTTGCCAACTTTGTTCGAATGCTAATTGTGTTTCGTTAAATTGTTGTTCATAGCTTTGCCAATCTATGGTTTTGCAGTCGAGTAATCGTTCAAAAAACGTTCGAGCTATCTCGTAGGTGGGGGAATCGACTTCCAGAGTCAGCGCCAACTTGTTCAACCTGACACAACGGTTAATATTTTTGTCGTTTGTAAGCAGGTTCATCGGTGCGTCTATTTTTAACTGAACCATCATTTTTGCAAGATTGTCATCTGCCAAACTGGTTTGATCGATCTCCAAATCTCCGTTTTTGAACTTGATTTTCATGGTGTTTCCTTAATGCCGGTATGGTCTTTAATAGGTGATGGTTAAAGAATATTGTGTGCTTTGTCTGGGTGACACCGTTCTGCGGGTTAACGGTTGTTATTGTCAAGGTTCAGTTATAATAGAAAAGAGTTCAGGGCAAAGCGTGGGGGATCATATGAAATATGCGGGGGTTTACGTGTGAAGCCAGTGCCCGAAGATGGAAAGCTTGGGGTCACATCTTAAATTGTGCATTACCACAGCGAAGCAATGCGCAACGCAACCACCCGAAGACGCCTTTTCGCGGACTGTCCATGGTAATGTCTGGACCGTTTTTGGCAGAACAGGTCAGGCAATATAACACATATATGGTAGTCTTTGGTTATGTGGCACCGCCAAATGATATCACTCTTTTTCCTACACGCCGACCGGCGATCAAAAGCCAACAGCTGACGGACTATGGATAAAAGCCTATAACAGCGCAAGTATCCACTGGTATAGCTGGGATAACGTCACCGCTCCTCCCAACCCTGAGTGGTCTTATAACCCAAATAATGCATTGGGCATTAATTATGTTGAGCATGTTTGCAATCAGAGTCCTTAAAAAATGAATAAATTCAAAAGCATAATCAGCTTAAGTCTGGTGGTGATAATCTTGTTTGGTATTTTTACCTTATTTTCAACAGCACGGGACAGTGAAACGACTACTGACTATATAGCACCCCCATCCTTTGTGTTGGTCAGTGGCACACCATCAAAAGCGACAACACTTGAATACCCTGTGGAATTGATGACCCTTCAAAATCAAATGCTGGGTGTATTAATGCCTGCTACCTCAAAGACATGGAATTCGGCGTTTATAAGAACTTATCATTCAGAAAACTTGCTTCTTTTGGGCAGAATGCCAAACCCCGGCAAGTTTGAAGGCAAGTTCTACTGGCTGGATAACATACGGATACAAAAGTCGTTTACTTTGACGGTTTGTGAGGCTTGCTATTATTTCAGTTCATTTTTACTGCATAAAAATGACGAATTGATCTTTATGCTGGTGAGCAGTACAGGTACCGCAAATAATATCAAATTCGAAACTAAAGGTTACGCCTTGAATTCGGGTACTATCGTCGAATTAACACTTGCAGACTTGGGTTTTGCCCAAGCATACGGTATGCCGGGGAGCAGCGCATCTAGTCACGATATGCTGTCAGGCATTTTTTCGAGTAAACAGCAGGCTACCTATGGTCTTAATTGGCGCATAGAACTGGGCTGGTTGTTGCCTGACGAATTCAAGAGCACTACAAACGAACATGTAACTCAAATGATAAATAATCGATTTCAGCGTGTTATTACAAGCAACCGTTTCTACCATACAAAGGAAAAGCGGCCATTTATTGAATTGAAAAGCCAAAACAAAAAGTCTGAACAATGGTCATCAATGGTAATAGATGGAAACCTGCCAAATTTGAGGGCATTCGGCCGCTGGGTTGCAACAGAACAACGAATGAGGGTAGATAATGCAGGTGTCAGCCCACCAAAAATCTTTTTGCGCCAAGACAAGTTTCTAACAGCCGATGCCCGAGCCTATGTCGGGAGGTACAGGCAATCTGGCAAAATGACCTTGATAAATCCAATAGAAAAAAGAACAATCAAAATCGACACTAATCAACCAGACAGCGAGACTTTGCTGGTTGATAATGAAAAAGTTTATTACCGGGTGAACGATGAACTTTATTCGGCAGATATCGGCCAAAGCAGCCTTGAAAACATCAAATTAATGGTTAAAGACAAACGTATTTTTGACGTTCATTGGATGATGCGTGATAAAAGTGCGGGTGAACTTTAAATTAAAAAGAGCAAGGTAGGAACTGGACCTCTCCCATCACCTCAAAAAAATTTACATATATGATGTATTTTCAAGCACGCGGCATGGTCAAACATAATTTTGCTGCCGCCCTCTTGCTTGGCGTCATCAAGGGCTTGATATCATTGAATATTCCTTGGGCGTCTTGCTCAAACACCCATACCCAAACCCAAACACATCACTCCCCTTGTTGATGCTCCTTGGGTGTCTTACCAAACTTAGCTTTAAAACAACTCGAAAAATAAGAGTGTGATGAAAACCCAACGATATGAAATATCTGCGAAACCCGCTGACCGGCATTTAACATTTCTATTGCCTTATTCAGGCGATAACTTCTAAGTAACTCAGGAAAACCCAAGTCAAACTGAGCTTTGAGTTTGCGTTGTAATTGTCTTTCACTGACCGACAGTGCTTTGCTTAATATTTTGGCATTAAAATCAGGGTCGGTATGGTTTGTCGCTAGCTGTTCATTCACTCTGGTGATAAATGCTTGTTCGACTTCGTTGACGCTGAGTTTGTCCATTTGCGGCTGTGGGTTCACTTCATCAATCACTTGCTTATAGCGCTGTTTGACAATGTCACGAATGGTCAAAATATTGTAAATTCGTAGGGTCAGTTCTTCAATATTAAAAGGCTTGGCCAGATAGTCGTCGACCAGTAATTGCAGGCCTTTGAGCCGACTTTCCATGCTGCCTTTTGCGGTCAGTAATATGATGGGGATATGGCTGGTCAGTTGGTCACTTTTGAGCGACCGAGTTAATTGATAACCATCCATTACTGGCATCATTACATCACTTATCACCAAGTCGGGTAGTTGTTCTTTGGCGATGTCTAAACCCACTTGACCATTTTCGGCAAGCAGGCATTGGTATTGTCCGTTTAGCTGTTGGTATAACAATTCACGCAGGTCGGGGTTGTCATCGACGATTAATACTGATTTTTGTGTGCTGTCTGGCGTTAGCGAAGTGTTATTAACAACCAGTGGATCGCTGGTGGTCACACTGTCTATTTCAAGATCAAGATGCTCATGAATGACTTCTTGCATGCTGGTGTTTGTCGCACCGCCAAGAGCTGGGGCTACGCCTGCAACTGGTAGAGTAACGGTGAATGTTGAGCCTTGTTTCACCACGCTGGTTAGGGTGATTTCTCCTTGGTTGGCTTCAACCAATTCTTTGACCAGTGCTAAGCCAATACCGGCACCGGGCACCGCTTCTGAATGGCCGTGGGTTGCGCGGTTAAAACGTTGGAACACCACTTCCACATCAGATTCACTAATGCCAATGCCAGTATCGCTGATGGCTATGTCTACCCAGCCAGTGCGGTTGGTAACCAGTACGGTGATTTTGCTGTCTTTACCCGAGTATTTAAAGGCGTTCGACAAAATGTTGATCATGATTTTGTTGAGCGAGTCGGGCAGCATTGACAGTGTCACGTCATCATAGTCACTTAGCGACAGCTGGATGTTTTTAGATTTAACCAAAGGCTCAAACGAGGGCACGATGATATCTAGGGTTTGCTTCAAAGACACCTGTTCCATTTGGCTGTTGTCGTGCATTTCGAGTTTGGCAAATTCTAACAGTTGATCAACCATGCGCAGTAATCGCCTGCCGTTACGCTTAATCAGCGATAACTCTTTGGTGATGTGCTGGCCTTTTTTATCTGACAGTAAATACTCGATAGGACTCAATATAAGGGTTAAAGGGGTTCTGAACTCGTGGGATACACTGGCAAACAATTGTTGTTTTTGCGATAACAAATCGCTGACCTGATCGCGGCTAGTTTGTAGTTCTTGCGTGCGCTCGGTAACATTTTGTTCAAGCGCTGCGGCCCGTTTCACCAGTTTTTGTGTGCGAAACTGAATATAGCAATAGATGCAGGCGAGTGAACCAAGCAGGTAGATAATATACGCTTGCCAGCTTAACCACCACGGCGGTAAAACCGTGACATTTATGGTGGTGGCATGCTCAGACCACTGTCCATCGCGGTTGGTTGCTTTAACCATAAAGGTATAGTCACCGGGCGATAATGTGGTGTAACTGGCGACTCGTTCTGCGGCGGATGTATAAAGCCATTGTTTGTTGAGGCCTTCCATTTTGTAGGCAAACTGAATTTTGTCTGGGCGGATATACTCCAATGCCGCAAAGCTGAACGAGAACATGTAGTCTTCGTGTGTTAATTCTAATGAGTCGGTCATGCCAATCGGTTGAGTTAGTGGCGAGTCAACTTCGTTATTTTGCCAATCGACCGAGCGGTTGAGCAATTTAAAGTCATTGATGATCACGGTTGCCGCAGGGGCTTGTTTAACAAAATCATTGGGATTAAACGAGACTAAACCTTGTTCAGAACCCATTAAAATGGTGCCGTTGTCGGTTTTGGCTCCGGCGCGTTTATAAAAGGTTGAAAACAATAAACCATCGCGCTTTTGTAGATTGGTTATTTGGCCAGTAGTTGGGTCAAAACGGCTTAAACTGTTGTCGGTACCCAGCCATAAGTTTTGCTGATTGTCTTCAACGATGCTGAAGATATTGTTAGACAATAAACCATCTGCTGTGGTGTAAAAACTGAATTTTTTTGATTTACTGTCAAACCGTGCCAAGCCCTGTTCGCGGGTGCCAACCCACAGGGTGTTTTTACTGTCTTTAAATACGGTGAATATTCGTTTTGGTGTTGAGCTGATGGTTTTTTGCCAATCAGTGACGATTTTGGTGTCGGTATCTAACGTCAATAACCCTGCCGAGCCCGATGAGAGTAACAATTCGTTTGTTGATAATTGCAAAATATCACTAATAAACGGGGCCTCAAGATAAGTTTGGAAGTTGCCTGATGTCCAGTCATATTCAACGATACCACCGGCCAAATGAGGTAAATCTGGAAATGGCAGTAACCACAATCGTTTGTTACTGTCGACAAACGCATCAAACAATCCAGTCATTGGAATGTCTGTTAGGGTGGGTTTGGCATGTTGAATTTGTTGTAGTTGATTGTTCTGATAAGAAAAGCGCTGTAGTCCCTGACCTAGCGTAGCAAGCCATAAACCGCTGTCATCTGCGACAACGCGATAGAGTCGGTTGTCGTCAACAAAACGGCTTTTGGCAGTGTGATTTTTTTGATCGTAATCGTAATACTGATAACCACCAACCAAAGCAATGCTGTCTTTGAGCGGTTTGACATCTGACACGGTAAAGTCAGTTTTGGCGTTGGTGAGGTATTGAAAATCTAGTGCTGTTTTGCTCACCAAAATAATGCCCTGCTCAGTGGCGAGCCATAAAGTTGATTGTTGGTCGGTAAAAATATGATTGATGCTCTTGCGATTAAACTGTTGATACAAATCGCGCTCGCCAGTGATGCTTCTGAATTGTTCGCTTTTAGGCAAATATAAATGCACGCCATTGGCTTTGGTGCCAAGCCATAATTGGCCTTTGTGATCTGCTGTGATTGCCCTGATGTCGTTGCCGGGGATCTTAAAGGCAGAGTCAAATGAAGGGACGAAGTGGTTGAAACTTTGCGTATTAGGATTAAAACGGTGAATACCTTGGCTGGTGCCCAACCAAATATTACCTGAGCCGTCTTCACTGACCTGATGAACATTATTACTGGCCAGTGTGCTACCTCGTTTGTCGGCGGTGAAATGAATCAGTTTGTTTTGGTTATACCAATACACACCGTTATCAAGGGAAGAAATCCAGATATTTTTGGTGCTGTCGATAAATATCTGATTGGTCATAGCATTGGGTAGCATCGCCAATGCCTTGGGCAGCTCTAGCGCTTTTTGGCTGTTGACATCTAGCCGTTTTACCCCGGTTTCAGTGGCCAGCCATAGGGTATTCTCAAGGTCTAAGCTGAGCCCATACAAGATGTCGGTAAAAGTTTTATCACCAGAGGAAAGGCGAATGTCGATTTTTTCAAAGCGTTCGGTGGCGGGTGTGAATCGGTTCAAGCCGCCACCAAAGGTGCTGATCCACAGGTTTTGCTGTTTATCTTCAACAATGCCGGTCACTCTATTGGCACTAAGGCTGTATTTGTTGGCGCGGTCACTTTCAAAGCGTTTGGCGTTGTATCCGTCAAAACGAATCAGTCCATGGTCGGTGCCCAGCCAAATCAACCCTTTGGTGCTTTGCATGATGGTATTTACGTTGCCTAAATCTAGCCCATCTAGAATAGTGAGGGCCCGGGCTTGCGGCGCTGGTGCAAATACAGGTTCTTCAGCACTGACACTAAAGCAGGCCAAAAAACATAGGCATAACAAAACCATCACATTGGTGCTGACAAGGCGACGAAAATCGAAATAACCGGCAAATGCATTCATTGGGCAATCAGGCTTATTGTTCTATCTGGTTAAAGTGTAAAGTTTTTTTCGTTGAAAATCATAAAAGCCGCAAAATATTCAACGCTCTTTTTGATACTCAGACGGCGTCTGTCCAAATTTGGCTTTAAAGCAGCTAGAAAAGTAGGAGTGCGACGAAAATCCAACGCTGAAATAAACCTGCGAGGCACGTTGACCGCCGTTAAGACGCTCTACTGCTTTGTTTAATCGGTAGTTTCTGACCATTTCTGGAATGCTGACATCAAACAGCGCTTTGATTTTTCGCTGTAATTGCCGTTCGCTTAATGATAAATGCTCGCTGAGGCTACTGGCGTTAAATTCTATGTCGGCATAATGTTTGTCTAGTTGTTGGTTTACCCGGGCAAGAAAGCCTTGTTCGACGGCGTTTAATCCTAAGTTTTCACTTTTGCCCTGCTGGATGGTATCGATGGCTTGCCCAGCGCGTTTTCTGACGATGTCGCGAATGGTCATAATATTACGAATGCGTAATGACAATTCTTCAAGGTTAAAGGGTTTGGCTAGGTAGTCATCAATCAGCAGTTGTAACCCTTTGATGCGGCTCTCGGTGCTGCCTTTGGCGGTTAACAAAATGATTGGAATGTGGCTGGTCAGTTCGTCGGCTTTTAGAGCTTGTGCTAGTTCATAACCGTCCATCACAGGCATCATTACATCTGAAATGATGAGGTCGGGCAGCTGTTCGCGAGCGGTTGCTAACCCTGTTTTGCCATTGGCCGCTTGAAAACACAGATAATCGAGGCTGAGTTGGTCGTTTAACAATTGACGCATATCGGTATTGTCGTCAATCAGTAGTATCGACTTTTGTTGATTATTTTTATCGACCGCTTCGCTTGCTTGCTGGTTATCTATGGTGGCCTGCTCAGTCATGATGCTGTCGATTTCTAAATCAAGACGTTCTGTGATCACCTGATGTTCATCGCTCGACTGGGGCAGTTGTAGCTCAGAGGTTGTGATTGGTAACGAGACGGTAAAGGTTGAGCCTTTGTTAAGTTCGCTTTGTAAGGTGATTTGGCCGTTGTTGGCCTCGACCAATTCTTTAACAAGTGCCAAACCGATGCCAGCACCGCTGACCGATTCGTCATTGGCATGACTGGCACGGTTGAACCGTTCAAAAATAATGCGTTGGTCAGCTACGCCAATGCCAATGCCGTTATCTTGCACGTGAATACTCACCGAATCTGCTTGTACATTTACCGACAGGTTTATTTGGCCTTTATCTTGAGTATATTTAAAGGCATTTGAGATGATGTTAATGAGTATTTTGTTGAGTGAGTCGGGTAGTAGATTCAAGGTGACATCAGTAAAGGGTGAAACTGTTAGTGTGATATCTTTAGACGCCACCAAAGCCTCAAATGAGGCGGTGATAATGTTAACGGTTTGGGCCAGCGATACCTGTTCTGAGGTGGTGTTGGTGTTTTGCTCTAGTTTGGCAAACTCTAGAAGCTGGTCGACCATGCGCAAAAGACGGCGCCCAGAGCGTTTGATCAAATTTAGCTCTTTGTTAATGGGTATGCCTTTTGAACTTATCAGTAATTGGTCGACGGGGCTGAGAATAAGCGTTAGTGGCGTTCTAAATTCGTGAGAAACACTGGCAAACAGCCGCTGTTTTTGGGCCAGTAAGTCAGATACCGCCTTAGATTTATCGGCCAGTTCTTGGTGGCTTTGTTCGAGTTGTTGATTGCTGTGTTGCAGTTCACTTGTGCGTTTGGCGACATTTTGTTCGAGCGCTTTGGCTTGTTCGTGCAGTTTGGCTGTTTGCAGCCTAATGTACAGATAAATACTGCCAACACTTAATACAAAGTAAACCATATAGGCTTGCCAAGTGAGCCACCATGGGGGTAAAACTACCACCGAAATTTGCGTTTCTTGGTTGTTCCACTTGCCATTGGCATTGGTGGCTTTGACCCTGAATGTATAGTCGCCATCATCCAATGTGGTGTAACTGGCCAATCGGTTAGAACCATCGGTATAAACCCATTTGTCATCGAGCCCTTCCATTTTGTAGGCAAATTGAATTTTGTCTGGTCGAATATATTCAAGTGCGGCAAAACCAAAAGAGAACACGTAATCTTGATGAGACAATACCACCTTGTCGGTGAACTCAATCGCTTTTTTCAGTGGCGAAGGATGGGTTTTAGTGGCAGGTTCTACGCTTTGATTAAACATTCTAAAATCGTTTATCACCACTTTTGGCATTTTATTTTGTGTGGTGAAATCCGCTGGGTTGATTACCACTAAGCCTTTAGTTGTGCCCAGAATGATTTTGCCGTTGTTGGCTTTGTGAGCGGCCTGACGAGTAAACTCTGAAAATAGCAAACCATCTTGCTTTTCGAGGTTCATGACTTGCCCAGTATGGGGGGTAAGGCGACTTAATCCAATTGAGGTGCCAAGCCAAAGATTGTAGTCGTTGTCTTGAACAATGCTGAGAATATCGTTCGACAGTAGTCCGTCTTCAGTTGTGTAAAAGGTAAAAACATTTTTCTCTGGGTTAAATTTGGCCACCCCTTGCCCACGAGTGGCAAACCATAGGTTGTCAGTGTTGTCTTTAAATACCTGCCAAGCACGCAAAGGGGTAGAGGGGATATCTTGACGCCATAGAGTAAACTTTCGAGAAGGAATATGCAGCGACATAGGCCCAATCAAATCGGTTGTCATTACTAGGTTGTCGTCGTCGATTTGCAGTACATCGGTTATCCAGGGCTTGTCGATATAAGCGTCGAAAGTGAGACTTTTTTGATCGAAACGAAACAACCCGCCAGCAGCGTTGGGTAGATCAATATACGGTGATACCCAAATACGGTTTTTGCTATCAATGAGCAAATCCGCCAACAAGTTAGTGGGTAGATTCTTGTGATTTGAGTTGTCGTTTATTTGGTTGATTATGCCTTTTTTATCTGGCGTTATTTGTCTTAAGCCATTGTCAAAGGTGGTGATCCACAAATTTTCTTGCGCGTCTTGTGCGGCTCTATTGGGTCTGCTTAGGTTGTCGAGTTGTGGTATGGCGCAATGGCATAGCGGGTCATATTGATGGTAATGCGACGGGCCAACGATGCTGATTTTTCCTGATTTTAACGGGCTGATGTCTGTTACGCTATAGGTCGCACTGTTGTTACTTAAGCTTTTTATTTTTCTTGATTTTTCAGTGACCTGCGTGACCCCGCCTGGGGTTGAAAACCACAGACTGTTGTCTGAGTCGAGTAATATCGCGTTAACCCGTCTGGGTGAAAATTGCTTATGTAAGTCGCGTTCACCACTAACGGGTGTGAATTGTTCATCGGCAAGTGAAAAACGTAATGTGCCACCATACATGGTACCGAGCCATAAGTTGCCTTGATGATCGGATTGAATGGCAATGATATCGTCTTGTAACGCGAAAGTCTGTGCATCGTTTTGGCTTGGTTTAAAGCGTTGAAAATTCTTTTTGTCGCGGTTATAGCGGTGTAGACCAAAAGACGTGCCAATCCATACGGTGCCAAACTCGTCTTCGCTAGTGGTGCGAATATTACTGTTATTCAATGTGGTGATGTCATTGGCGTCATGTACAAAATGGTCGAGTGTTGCTTTGGTTTTTTGGGTAGCAGGTTGATAGCGATACAAACCGTGTTCAAAAGTCCCAATCCACAGATTCTTTTTACTGTCGATAAATGCGCCGTTGGTTGTGCCTATTGGAAGGTCGGACAGCATTGGGGGTAAAGGTTTGACTTTTTTGTCATTTAAATCAAAACGTCGTAAACCGGCAGTTGAGCCAATCCATAAATGCTTATTGTCATCAATCGACAAAAAATACAGCTGATCAGATACATCCTCTTCATTGGGCGATACCCGTAGGTCGATTTTTTCAAATTTTCCGGTTTGAGGGGTAAATTTATTCAGGCCGCCGCCATAGGTGGCGATCCACAGATTTTGTTGTTCGTCTTCTATCACGTCCATTACAGTGTTATGGCTCAGGCTATTGCTGTTTTGTCCATCGTGTATAAAGTGTTTGGCGTTGTAGCCATCGTAGCGAATAAGACCTTCGGCCGTGGCCATCCAGATATACCCGAGTTTACTGCGGATGACCTTATGGACCTCGGCGAAGTTGATGTTATTTAAAGTGGTGAGCCGGGTGGCCTGCGGGGTAGGCGATAGTAATGTTTGGGCAGCATTGAGGCTACCGCAAAGCATAGAGAATAAAATAATAAGAAAAAGTCGAATCACGAACCGTCCCAAACTAGGCATATGATTGTTAGCTTTAAGTATCCGTTTTACTGGGGCTATTGCCAAGTGAAATGACAAAAATGGTTCATGGTTGATTGTAATTAATACAACTCGTCTCGATGGTTGGGCATAATAGCTGGCCCTGCTTGGATAATTGATAGTGGGTTAAAGGAATTGTGGTGTATTGATTGTTGAATAACTCAATACGGTTTAGCCTGCCATGACAACCAGTGTGTTGTCTTTTGAAGGGCGATTTATGACTAGGGCGCTTGTTGGCGTTTTTGGGCAATACATGGCAGTCAAACACTGTGATGTATTGCGTTTGGTGCCATTTTTCAAGGCTTAGATGCAAACTTTCGAGTTGTTTTTGGCTTAAATTATCACTGTAAATGTTAGCGTATTGGGCAAAAACGGGCATGTTGCCAAAGCAAGTGTTGTTGGTGGCGTTTGCACTAAATACGGTAGCAATCAACCACAGTATTGTTGTTTGGTGAGTTGGTTTGTTCATGGGCTAAACTGGGTTGTTCATTGACTAACATAACTAATATAGTGCAGTTACAACCCAGATTAACTCAGTGCTAAGGGAAAAAATTTACAACGCTTTGGTTACGTTATGATTTATCGCCCCGCATATCTCGAACCTTCTGCTCCAGCGCCCCAGCGTTAGCCTCTTCAGCGCTTATCATGGGTTCAACAATAATGGTGATTTTTGACCAGAATCGTTTGGCAGTGCGTTTGAGTATTGCGCCGCCGTGATGGCTGAAAAACGACCCCCATAACCCTTGCATTGCCATTGGTACAACTGGCACGGGTGAATCTTTTAATATGCGTTCAATGCCCGACTTAAACACATTCATATTGCCATCGCGGGTTAGCTTGCCTTCTGGGAAGATACACACTAATTCGTCATCATCTAACACTTCTTTTATTAACTTAAATGAATTTTCAAAAACCTCAGCATCTTCACGTTGGGGGCAAATGGGAATGGTTTTGGCCACCTTAAAAAACCAATGTAAGCCAGTGGTATTGTAAATGCGCCTGTCCATTACAAAGCGTACCGGGCGCCTAACTGCACCTGCAATTAGCATAGCGTCGACAAAACTAACGTGGTTACACACCAGCACGGCTGGCCCTTCGTCTGGAATATTGTCAAAACCCTGATGTTTAACTCGGTATATGGTGTGGCCCAAAATCCAAATGAAAAAACGTAATACAAATTCTGGCAATTGTGAGTAAACATAAATACTGACCACAACATTCATTAACGCAATGCAGCAAAAGTACTGTGCAATGGTCAGTTCCATTACACTTAAAAATACAATACCGGCAATGGCGCTCGCGACCATAAACAAGGCGTTAAATATGTTGTTGGCCGCGATGACTTTGGCTCGCTCGTTCTCGGCGGCCCGTTGCTGTAATAAGGCATACAAAGGCACGATAAAAAAGCCGCCAAATACGCCGATAAAAGTCAAGTCAATCAAAATACGCCACGCGTGAGGCTGAACCAAAAATTGTTGCAACGATATGAGCGCACCTGTGGCGGCATCAGGTGAGGCAAAAAAGATATCAATGCCAAAGATGGTTAAACCGATAGAACCAATAGGCACTATGCCCAATTCAATTTGCTTGCCCGACAAGCGTTCGCACAGTAATGAACCTACCGCAACGCCCACACTAAAAGCTACTAACAGCGCAGTAACGACGGTATTGTCGCCACCAAGGTAGGTTTTGGCGTAACTGGGAAACTGAGTTAAATAGCTGGCACCTAAGAACCAAAACCAGCTGATGGCCATAATCGATAAAAAAATAGGGCGTGATTGTCTGGCAATTCTAATTGAATTAGCGGTTTGTTTAATCGGTTGAAATTTCCAACCGCCGTCATCGATGTCGTTTGTAACACCCACTTCGGGTATTTGTCGTGATACCAAATAACCAATCACAGCCAATACCACAATAATAGATGAGGTGCTTATGGC
>CALKGI010000211.1 GCA_938085045.1 uncultured Alteromonadaceae bacterium | reverse complement strand
TTACTTCTTGCTTGCCGCTGAAAATCGACTGAAACAATTGAGGTGACAGGTATTTCGACAGCTGTGCAGAGAGTTTTTCAAGTGATTCGTTGTTCTTTTCAACTTTGTCGATAGCGTCTTTGAGTTCTACTGTGCGTTCTGAGATTTTCTGTTCAAGTTTTTGATTATATTGCGACATTTCGAGCCTGTTTTGTTTCATTTCGCTGGTCATGTGGTTAAACGCCCCCGCCAGCATAGTGAACTCATTCTTGCCTTGTTCTTCTATCACATAATCTAAATCACCCGTGCTGACTTGTTCAACTGCGCGTTTCATTTTGGCAATAGAGCCGGCGATAGAACGGGTTAGGTAAGTTGATATCAATACCCCGATAAACAACATAAACATGATCACCACACCTTTGATTATCACGGTTTGTTCGGCAGTCGCTTCTATATTGGCGACCAATTGGCGTTTGGCATGTTGGCCGTGGCGAATATTCTCTTCGACGGTTTGGGCAAAAAGTTGCTCTAGTTGATCTTCTTCTTCGCCGTAGCTGTTATGTCGGCGTGAAGTTTCTACCATCGAGAGAATAAAAGCGCGGCGTTCGGCCATTTTTTCGTTGATGTCTGCGTGGTGGTTTTTGAGTTTGGGATTGTGCAGCAGTTTTTGTTTGAGGGTGGCGACTGCCTCAAGCCAATGATTCACATCAGCCTCTTTCATGCCGTTGTATAGTGCGTAACTGCTAGAGTTGTTGATTTGCACCAGCGATTGCACAATCGATTTATCGTCGGCTGTGTTGATTAACTCAATAAACTCAGGTGATGCGTAATGGTGTTTTGCCAGAATTTCTTGTAGCTCAACGGTGCTAGATAAAAAGGCGCGGCGGATTTTAAACAGCTTTTTACTTAACGCATCAAGCTTACTTTCATCTTCAATCACGGTATTGGCGTAGTCTTTAAATAAGTGATCTTTGAGCCGATGTAGAGGCGTAATTTGGTCTGAAAACTGGCGTTGAATATCAAAAGTATGTTGTTCTAGTCTATCTAGTGCGGCTAGGTTTTGAATGCTGATAACACTGCTCACCGCGTTAGCCATTTTCATTTGAGTGAAAGAGAGGTCAGAAATTTCTTGCATGATTTGCTGATGTTCTCGGATTGCCGATATGGCTTTAACGCCAACAATGGCGGGGATCAGTAAAGAACCGATAAAAATGGCAAAGCTTAAGCGCAGTTTATTGGTGATGGTCATGTAATTGGGTCGTTTTTTGTGGTTTGCGTTGATTATAGCGTAGTTTGCAAGGCTGGCTTAGGTTGTAGTTTCATTTGCTTTAATCGCTGTAAAAAGTCGTCGAAGTAACGGCCACAAATAATATAGGACAGTCACTAAGTAATATAAAAATAATATGGGACAGTCACCATCTAAAAATAGAAAGTAACCGCTTTAATTGGCATTATTCATCGAATATGACGCTAACAGTTCAGCATTGAATATTTTCGTGTTGGCAAAGAAGGGTTTGGCAGGTTTATTTTTGATTTTCGTAAATACAGCCCACACTAAACTGAGCAATTGCGTTAGCCGTTGCTCGATTAATGATTAGAACAGATATTGTGTCGGGTCGAAACGTCAGCCAACACCACGGTGAAATTTTTGCCCGTGTTGGTCGGCATGAAAATGCAATGCTGAAGCCTTACCCGCAAAACCAGCGAACTTACCTTCAAAATTTTGAACCAACTCAAGCCAGTCATCTTCTGTAATATTCAGCGCTTCTAAAACACCACGTTGGTCTTCATCGATGTAGCCTTTTTTGCGAGGGTGAACGCAACGCCCGGTACACTCGGCCAATGCTAAATAATCAATCAACGAAAAGTGAATGCCATTGTCTTCTTGGTTCGTCGTAAACGGCAAAAGCGTTTTTGGCTGGCATTGGGGTTGCGAGGTTGACAGACTTTTATTCTGTTTACTCGTTTTTTTAGCTTTGGCAAATGCTTTGATTCGTTCTTGAATAGAGGTAAAGTCGCTGTCTTCAAGGCCTTTGGCAATGCCAGACCTCACGGGGTTTAAGTCGACGTACATCATGCAACCTAAAACCGCCATGTCGTCTAACAAGGCCTGCGATTTAAACCTCGACTCCCAAAAGTGGCCTGTGCACCTGTCTTCTTTGTTGGCTCTACAAGCAATGTGTTGATTGAGAGAACTCATAAACCAGCTGATGCTATTCAAGCGTACACGCCACTGATTTATTATCGATTTAGCGACTTCACTTTCTATCGCACTGGCTTCACCTGCTTGATGGCGTTCAACCAATACGTCACCACCGGTATAAACCGCGGTCCAACGAGTAACAACTTCATCATCGCTCATAGCGACAGATTCGTCGGTGTTAACTTTAAGTACTAGGTGATAATGATTGCTCATCACTGCATAGGCACAAATATCTATGGTAAAGCTTGTGGCCAAAAACTTAAAGCGGTCAACCAACCATTGGCGACGATGCTCAAAACTCTCGCCAGTGAGTTCGTCTTCGCCACACAAAAAGGCGCGACGAACGCATCGGCTGATAATGTGATAATAAGGGGTTTCTAAATAATCAATGAGACTACTCCGTGCCTGAGTCATAATATACATTCCATGTTAGGGGCTAATTTGTAAACGCTCTAAAATTCTAGATTAAGGGCTTAATATTGTCTACTATTTGCTCTGATTATGTGACTGTCCTTTAAAGCATGTTTAAAGCATGGTCCTTTAAAGCATGTGTTTAAAGCACCTGATTTACACCCTAAAATGCATAACTCAAATAAATCCCTTGAGTATTTGCCTTAGCATCACCCATCTTGATGTGTCCGCCTTCAAAGCCTATACCAAACCCGGAAAAAGCTCTGAACTCAAAGCCCAGTGCAGCATTTATATTAAAACCACTATCGTCATAGTTAGGGTTAATTCGATCGATAAACTCGGTCTTATAAGCATGACCACCTAATTTTCCATAAAAACGCCAACGGTTGGATATTGCCAGTGAACCTTTTAGTCTTAGTGCATAGGCTCTGTATTCTAACTTATCGTAGCTGTCAGACTTAGATGGTAAACTCTCGCTACCGAAAAAACCTCCGGATTCACCTTTGAGGTATTCGACATTCACTGACCAGTGCTCGCTGACACGGTAACTGTAATAGAGCTGTATATGGGTTTGAGTTTCTGAATCGCGGCGAAATTGGTTACTTTTGAGGTTGCCCACTCCGACTCCATATCCCACGGCATGGGTTGTTTCGTCAGAAGAGTTGCCAGTTGTGGCTTGAGCCTGTGGGGCAACAAGTAGCGGTGATGCAGCCAAAATAATGGCAGCCAATAGGGGCTTTTTCATGGGGGGTCCTTTCGTATTTACGTTCAATGGGGAATATTATACCAAATCCATTAATTAACTGGTCATTTTGCTGGCTAAAATAAGCACTAGCTTCGTTATTAATCTTGCCATTAGAGTGACTAGTGGCGGCGATTAATGCCTTGCTATTGCTTATTTTCTCTGCCCAAAATCAGACCAGTGAATTAATGTCATTGGTATTAAAGTTAACAGCGTGGCAGTGTAAGTTTTTTTTGATGAAAAAACCAGCCATTTAGCGACAGGCGACTGGTTTTTATGTGTTTTGAACGGGTTTTTGGTTCTGGCTTTCTTCAGCGCTTCAAAAGACGGTAACCCTAAAAAGCATAACTCAAATATATACCTTGAGTATTGGCTTCGGTATCACCCATTTTAATGTGTCCGGCTTCAAAACCAATACCAAATCCGCCATAAGCTCTGAATTCAAAACCTAAGGCGGCATTGATGTCAAAACCGTCATCGTCATAATTGGTATTAACGTCATCGGTAAATTCGGTTTTATAGGTATGGCCGCCTAACTTGCCATAAAAACTCCATCGGTTAGACAGTTGCAATGCGCCTTTAAGGCTCAGCGCATAGGCTTTGTAGTTAACACGTTCGTAAGCGTCGGTGCCTGCGGGGAATAAGTTGATATCTAAAAAGCCGCCATCAGAATCACCTTTGACATATTCGGCGTTTATAGACCAGTGCTTGTTGAGGCGGTAGTTGTAATAATACAAGTCATGGCTGTGATCTTCTGAATCACGGTAAAATTGCTCGCTTTTAATGCTGCCCCAGCCAGCGCCATAACCTAGAGTGTGCGTTTTTCCTTCTGAAGAGTTGTTGTCTGATGCTTGAGCCGCAGGGGAAACAAGAATTGGGGATACGGCCAAGATAATCGCGGCCAATAGAGATTTGTTCATGAGTGTCCTTTCGCTAGTTACTTTCTATAACAGAGATGAGAATAATAGCGCGGCAGTGTAGGACTTGAAGATGACAAAACCAACCGTTTAGCGACAAACGGCTGGTTTTTTATGTCTCCAATTGTATCAGAATGAAGAACCTGGTTGTTTGAGAAACTCAATTTCGTCTTGGGTAGACTCACGGCCCAGTATTTGGTTGCGGTGAGGGTAGCGGCCAAATTGGTCAATAATGGCTTTGTGCCTGAGTTCGAAATCTTTATTGCTACTGACCTGCGGTTCGTTAAACAGGCGTTCGGCAACCAAATGCACCGAGGCAGATTCGCTGTGCATAAACGGCATGTAAAGGAATGAGCGCTGGATGTCGGTTAAATCATTTTGGCAATTGTTACTCAGCGCATGTTGCGCCAAACAAAGTGCTAAGGGGTCGCTGGCAAAGGCTTGGGGGGTGTCGCGGTAGATATTGCGGGAGAACTGGTCGAGAATAATAATCTCTGCCAAGCGGCCAATGCTGGAATATCGCCAAGCCACTAATTCGCATTGATTAGCTTGTCGGTGTAAGTCGCCAAAGCGTTCTTTTATCTGTTTGTCTAGGTCGGTATCCTTTATCCACCATTGCTTTGGTTCTAGTTCATTAAACCAGAACTCGATGATTTGTTGTGCACCTTCACTCATTGTTCTACTACCTCTACCTGCTTATGGGTTGTTTGAGATGATTGTGTGATTTTAGAATAGTCATCGCCTTTTGACAAATTTCCAAAATCTGTGACCCTGTCTTATTATGTGATTAACAAACTCAATGGAAGCTATGATAAATGAAATGCACTAACCAAATACTCTCCCTTTTTACTTTGCTTATTATGTTGACCGGCTGTGGTGGCGGTCCTACCGATTTTCCTCAATACCAACCTCCTGAGGACACTAAACCGATATTGGCGTTCGAGTTGAGTGAAGCCCACTTTTTTGGTGGCAATATTAACGATTTGTCGATAGTGGCAGATGGTCGAATAGTGGTTGCCACCTCTATAGGGTTGTATCAAAATGCCGGTGTTAATTGGACAAAAATACGCACCGCGCCCGTGTTTACTATGCGTAAAGACGAGGCGGGTAACTTGCTAGTACCAAGCACCAATGGCATTGTTAACTTTGAATCGGGTGTAGACGGCTTTAGTGTCATTGCCGGTGGCCTAGGGGCAGAACTTGCCAGCGAATACGATTACGACCCAGCAACCAACAAACACTATTTTACCCGTTCTGGCGAGCAACATGCGTTAACTGAAATACTTCAATATGACCCTACCACTAAAACCCACGAAGTCATTCATCAGGTTAATCAGGTAAATGCCATTAAAGAACTAACGCTGTGGCAAGGCACGCTTTTATATTTGCATGGTGGCTGTTTAATCACGCTGGATTTAACCACGCTGACCCATCAAACCCGTTGTGTTGAATTGGTGCTCGACGAAATTCACAAAATCGACGGGCAAGCGGTCATTGCCAACACCACAGTGTCGACTTTAAATAATTCAATTTATTACAAGCTCGATTTGAATGGCGACAACGCCTGGCAAGAATTTAGCATTGGCCAGAACAATAATCGCATTAAAGATATTTACGCCAATAACAACAAATATTATGCCCTAACAGCCAACGGGATTTATGTGTCTGCCAATTTGCAAGACTGGAGCGATTTCGAATCACTTCCCCACGATTTTTATTTGCCGACTCAATTGGCTGTTAATGGCGAGCAAGTCATATTGGGCACCAGTGGCGGCGTGCTCGAAAAGCAAGGGAATGTTTGGCGCAGCATAGGTGTCGACCAAGCGGTTGAGCAGTTGCTGAGTATTGATACCAGCACGGCATTGGCACTAAACAACTCGAACTTTATGACGCTGGTGGATTTTGAACATAACAATGGGGCTAGCGAACACGTGGCAATTGGTGGCATTAAACAAGTGGTTAGTGTAGACGATGGCACATTGTATGCGCTGATATACGAATCGGCGTCAGGCGGAATGATTGTTAAAAGCACCGACAAAGGCAAGTTCTGGCAAATCGCTGACCGATTTGATTTTGTTGATGGGGTTGATGCAATGGCGTTAGAGAAGAATATCCAAGGTAACTTATGGGTGGTTAAAACCAGTAATGAACAAAACAGCCTAGTAGAGTTTGATTTGCAAAGAGGACAGTTAACCGAACAAATCAACATTAATGTGCGTGGGCCAATAAAACAAGCCAAAGTCGGCCCTAACGGCTGGTTTTATGCGCTGATTGGTGAAGCAACCACACCGGGGGAGTTCGATCCTCCGGGAATTCACCGCGTGAAGTTCGAAAATGGTGGGCAAACAGTTGGTTTGTTGGCGTGGGATAATGATAACGCCATCCGCCACATAGATTTTAATGAATACAATCACTTGTCGTATTCTCATGTGGCGATATCTACGCCAACCTATGAAGGTAGGAGCTACATTAGTGTGGACACACCAGCAGGTGGGGGCTCTTATGCTAGCGGCCTAATTAACCCTGAGATACCGCATAAGTTTATCGACGCCACTCATATTTTGTATGCACAGGGTAACGCTGTGGGCGTGATTGACATGGAGGCAGATGAGGCAAGCTGGGTGCAGGAATTTGGTTCGCCTGTGACGGCGTTCTCGGTAGTGCCGGGAAGTAAAGCCATTGCTATTACTACCCGTGATAAAGGGTTTATTGGGCGGTATTTTTTTTATTGATGCCTTAATCCTCTAATTTTTCCCGAATAGCCCCATACCGCGTGCGCCCAAGTGGAATGCATTCGTCGTTATGCAGCTTAAGTTCGTACTTGCTGCCGGGGTGTTTCAGCAGAGTTTTGATTTGATTCATGGGTACCACGTACGATTTGTGTACCCGCTCGAACCGGGCGGGTAACACCATCAATAAACGCTCTAAATTTTTATCATGCAGTTCGGTTTTACCATTGAGTAATACCAATTCAGAATAATGACTTGCGGCGCGGATATATCGAATGTTTTGTAGTTCTATCACTTCTATTCTACCTTGCTTTTTCACCGATAAATAACGGCTTTGGGCGGTGCCGTGTTCTTGGGTGTTGAGCAGGCGATCAAAGGCTTTTTCGAGCCGTTCTTGTTTGAAGGGCTTTGCGACAAAATCTAGCACGCCGTATTCAAAAGCCTCTAGTGCGCGGTCGATATTGGCCGATACGACTATGGTTTGGTAGCTCGCTGCTACGCTACTTTTGAGAATGTCGAAGCCATCTTGACCGTTTAGATTTAAATCTAGCAATAATAGGTCAATGCTGTGCTCTGCAAGGTATTCTTCGCCGTCGTCGAGGGTTAAAAAGTGCTTCAACGAATCTATTTTGTCACCAAGTATCGCTTGGCAAAATTTGGTTAATCGCCGGGCGACCATCACTTCATCTTCGACCATGACAATGTTCATTATGTGCGCTCCCAAAAGATGAGTTTGGTGATCCAGTGTTCTGCGGTTTGCTGTTCTTGCAGGTCCCATAATCCCGGGTAGCTTTCTTCGAGTCGTGATCTGATGTACTTCAGCCCTGTGCCGCTACTTTGACTCTCGTGGTTTTTTGGCAAATTCAATGGGGCCGCCAGTTCAAGGCAAATCCCTTGGTCAACTATTGATTGGGTTAGGGTCATGGTGATGGTGCCTTGCAGGTAGATATTGTGGGTCAGGGCATTTTCAATCAAGGTGTGAATTATGGCTGGTGGAATGAGCAGTTCGGGATTGGTGTTGGTTGTGGTCAGTTCAAATTGCATGTCTTTGCGGTAGCTCATAATTTGTAAATGCGAACGACATAAGTCGAGTTCTTGTGCCAAGGGCACTTGTTTTTGGTCGGCCATGGCATTCATCACTTTGAATTCGTCGGCCAGTGCGTCGATAAACTTAACAGCCGTTTGTGGTTCTTCTTCTATCCATTGTTCGATTGAGGTGAGGGTATTGAGAATAAAATGGGGCTGAATGTTCTTTTTCAGCAGCATGATCTCAAGCTGAGCTGAGTTTACTAACGCTTCGTTACGCTCTTGTTGGGTGACCTTCATGCGTTGGGTAAGGGTGGTGAGTACGCACAAAATCAAAATGCCAAAGCTGGGGAAAAACAAACTGTCTTGAAAGCTAAATGGCACAAAGGCTTTGGTTAGCACCACAATCAACAAGCCCAGTACAGTTAACATGGCGCCTTGTTTGTGCTTTTTCCAAGCGTACAGTGCAATGACTAATGCCCAGACAAAGGCTACGGCAAACATCATCTCCGCTGAAAAGTCATAACCGGACACCCAAGTGTTAATCGCCAACATAACCAGCGTTGCAGCAAGGGTTAAGCGCTTCTTAAAGGGCAATTCAAACTGGTAAAGCAAAAATAATGGCAACAATACCGACACCAACCCCGTGAAAAAGCTCACCAGTGTTAAACGAAAAATATGCCAGTCGTAGGTATAACCAAACACTCCTTTGTAAGATTCAGTCATTAGCAGCGCCGACACGGCAAAACACAATAGGCTGAACATTAAAAAAGGCTTGTCGCGGGCGTATATCCAATAGAGCTGTAAAAAGTACAGGGCGATAATGAGTAGTCCACCCAAAATCATGATGGGCGGCAGGTTTTTTTTGTAGCGGTTAAATTGTAGGTGTTCAAATGGAGCAAAAAACTGGCCAAAATAGGCTTCGCGGGCAATGTCTGGAGAGTGAAAAGATGAGATTCTCATGCTCATGATATGTTCACCCGAGGTATAAGCGTCATCAGGCACTCGGCTGATGTTGACAATCGGGCCGGGTGTTTCGCTGGTTTGGTCTGTACCAACCACACCACTTTTGTCAATTAACTGGCCATCCCAGTACAACTCGTAAGAGCCGAAAGTCGTTGTGTAAACGCCCATTGGCGCAGGAGATGCTTGTGCGTCGACCATCACGTGCGAGCGTATCCAATAAACGGTTTGTTCTTTTGGTAACCCATCAAACACCGCTTTCCAGTGATTGTCGGTAAAATCAGGCGCAGCCCAGCGTATATCATCACCGACTTTATAGCGTTCATCTTTTATATAGGTGCCTCGGTCTTCCCCGCCAAAACTGTAAAAAGATAAGAGGTAACAAAGCAGTACAAAGGTACGATACATAAGGTCTAATCGTGATTGAAGAATATGCTGGTAAGCATAGCAGTTATGGTTGATGGCCAAAACAGTGAGAAGAGTCGTTGGTGATAGCCTACAAGCCGTTGGTGAATAAAGCCCAATTTTTGGACATGTCGAGGGTATCTTAGTCACAAGTTTGTTAGACATCTCAATTAAATATTCATCAGGAGCTTCATCATGACCATTAAAACTCTAGCCAAAACATTCGTTATCCCATTTGCCCTATTCACTCAAACTGCCATGGGTTTTGATTTTAATCTCGACAAAGAACAGCGCAGCGTTGCCCCATTTACCCAGCTAGAAGTGTCGGGTTTGGCCGAAGTGTATTTAAGCCAAGGCACGGTTGGTGATGTTGAGGTAAAAGCTTCGGGGATTTCAATGAAAGATATCGTTACTCGCACCGAAAACGGCAAGCTCACCGTCACCACCAAAGGCTTTCATAGCGGTGAAACGGTAAAGGTTTACGTCAGTTATGACATTTTAAACACCATTTCGGTTGCTGGTGCAGCTGAGCTTTATGGCCAAGACACAGTAACCGCAGACACATTGACCATTAATATTAATGACGCGGGAGATGCCGAGTTAAAAGTTGATGTAGATACATTGAAAGTCGAAATGAAAGGGGCTGGTAATTTAACGATTGAAGGCAAAGCGGCCAAGCAGCAACTGCGTTCGCATAATTCACATGGTAGCTTGGATAATAGTAACTTGGCTTATGGTCAGTAAACCTTTTTTTGAGCACTAAAGATAAAAGCTTCACACGGAGGCGCGGGGACACGGAGGTTCACGGAGGAAAAGATAAAATAAAAACTGGGAAAAACTCAAAGGAATAGCTGACAAGCGGGGCTGAAGCACCCGCCAAATCTATAGCCAAATAATCTCTTATCTCTTTCTTGGTTTTCCTCCGTGAACCTCAGCGCCTCCGTTTCTCCGTGTGATGCTTTTGACCTTGATCGCTATTTAGCCGGATTAGCCAACTGATCGTATTCGTCCTGCCAGAAGAACTTCGCTTCGCCAAAGGCTGGTACCAAGTGGTTCAGCCAAGTGGCTTTTTCGTCATACTTGGCAAAAAATGGTCGTTGAACCCACTCGGGGTTACGGGCTTGAATAAAGCGTAATACAAACACTTTCTCCCCCATGATTTCTGTCACGCCTTGTACTTCTACTTTACCCGGACCTGCACTCATTGAAGGGCCTCGAACAGTTCGAGCCAAACCTGACACCTGTTTGTAGGCATCGCGAAATATTTCCCATGTTCTGTATAGTGGCATTTCAAAATAACGTTTGGCACCGGTATCGCGTTCAATGAACATGTAATAAGGGATCATGCCCAGTTTCACTTGCTCACGCCACATCTCGGCCCAGTCGTCTGGGTTGGTGTTAATGTGGTTCAGCAATGGGGCTTGAGTTCTAATTTGAACACCAGTGGCACGAATGCGGCGGATGGCTTCTTTACAGATGTCGGTGCGCATTTCTTGCGGATGATTCAAATGCGCCATAAATGAAATGTGTTTGCCAGCATTGGTTAAACGTTCAAACAACTCTAGTAATTCACCAGAATCTTCATCGGTTACAAAACGGTAGGGCCAGAAGGTGAGTGATTTACTGCCGATACGAATGTTTTGAACATGGTCGTATTCGGGTTTGATTAATTCTTCGAGGTAAGCACGCAGTTTTTTGGTGCGCATTACCATCGGGTCGCCACCGGTCATCAGCAAGTCAGTGACTTCTGTGTGGGTGCGTAAGTATTTGTGTAGGGTTTCTTCGTCGTTAGAATTGAAGCGCATTGATTTGCCAACAAACTGAGCCCAACGGAAGCAGAATGTACAGTAGGCATGGCAATATTGACCCTGACTTGGGAAGAACAACACTGTCTCTGTGTATTTGTGCTGCATACCATCAATGGATTCTTCATCGATGCTCGGCACGTTCATTTCCATTTGGCCCGCAGGATGAGGGTTCATTTCTTGTCTTAATTCAGTCGCTAGTTCGTGGACTTCGGCTGAGGTTGGATCCGTTTTAAGCAAAGCGGCCATGCGATCAAACGATTTAGGTGCGAGCATGTCTTTTTGTGGGAAAACCAGTTGAAAAACCGGATCGTTAGGTACTTTATCCCAATCAATTAATTCGTTGAATACATAGTCATTAACTCTGAATGGCAATACGCTGGCAACCACCTTCATTTCAAAGCATAATTCTTGTGGAATACGCTTTAAAACTTCTATCTTGTCTATTTGGCGATGTTGATAAACGCGAAACTTTCGAGGAAGAAATTCGGCAGGTTGTATTTGGACATATTGATTCATGAGCACCACGGGCGTAAATAAGACAGCGCAGTAGTATAGTGTATCAGGCAGTCCGTGGCTAGAGACTGCCTGTTATACTTATACAAATCGCACTCTTTTTGAACATTCGCCTCAAACTAGACCCAACTATGCAAGAAAAACAGGCCCTTAATATGACTGAACAGGCATTATTCTCGATAGGACAGGTGGTTCATCACCGTCTTTTTAACTACATTGGCGTCATTTATGGCGTCGATCCACAGTTTTCTCTCACCGAACAGTGGTACCAACAAGCCGCCAGCTCTAAACCGCCCAAAGACAAACCTTGGTATCAGGTGTTGGTGAATAATGCCGTGCATACCACTTATGTTGCAGAGCAAAACCTTGTCTTGTTGAAACATTTTGAGCCAATTAATCATCCTGAAGTCGACCTGTATTTCGATGGGCACAATCAGGCGAGTTATCTGATTAAAAAAACGCTAGTGCAATAATCTATTGATACAGGTTTAAATCGCTAAAAATCAAATCAAACCATTGTTCGATAAAGCTGAAAACTTGTTTTTAAGTTCGTTTAAGGTGATTGAACAAATGAAGGCTTATTACCGGAGGCAGAAACTTAACCGCATTACGATTAAATTACCAGCAATAGCATTTATGTAAGGATGAGCTTTAACACAAAGGGGTAATATAGCGTCTATACTTGGCGTCATTGACAACAATAAGTGATGTTTCATGCTAAAAAAAATACTGTGCACCGTCTTTAGTCTGTTGGTTTTGAGTGCGTGCAGTAAAGCACCTGAGAATCCTAAAATTAGAATTGCCATTAACCCTTGGCCGGGGTATGAATTTTTATATCTGGCGGCTGAAAAAGGCTTTTATGCTGAACAGGGATTGAATGTTGAAATCGTTGAAATGTCTTCATTGGCAGATGTACAGCGGATTTATATTCAGGGCCGGGTTGATGGTTTTGGTAGTACGGTGATTGAAGCGGTGCAGGCGGCGGGGATCACCCAGCAACCATTGGAAGTGGTGCTGGCGCCCGATTTTTCATTTGGTGGCGACGTTATTATTGCCAACAAATCTATTGACTCAGTCGCACAACTTAAGGGTAAACGGGTTGGAACTGAAATGGGGTCTTTGGGTATGTATGTCTTACATGCTGCGTTGACCAAAAATGGTTTGAGTCTCGACGATGTTGAAGTGGTGAATATTGAACAACTGGAAGCGCAAGGTGCAATGCGCGATAACAAAGTTGATGCTATTGTGACTTACCCTCCTTATTCAATCAAAATTGCCAAACGCGCTGGCAATAAAAAGATTTTCGATACTACCGAGATCCCCGGAAAGGTTATTGATGCTTTGTCTATCAGGGTTGGGGTGATTGAGGATAGACATGCTTGGCAAACCAAGTTTCATGCCGTATGGGCGCAAGCCTTGGCATTTGCCAAAAGCAATCAGCGTGAAGCCTACGCGATTATGGCTAGGCGAGAGGGGGTTAGTGTTGAAGAGTTTGCCGAGGCGCTGACCGGATTGACCATAGTACCAAGCGATAAACAACTTGAATTGCTGGGCTCTGAACAGCTCAAAGAGAGTATAAAGGATGTGTGTGAGGTGCTTAAACGGTCTGATTCTATTAATTTTGGTTGTGAAAATATCAATCAACTAGTCAAAGGTCTTGGTAAGGACTGAGATGATGCGTAAATACAGTCGACTAGCCAACTCAATTAACACCAAACTATTTATCCCGCTGCTTGGTGTTTTTGTGTTTGTCATTGGATTGTTCTATCTGGCGGTTCAATATCATATGCAAGAAATGATTGAAGAACAGCTTAATCGCCGCACCAATGAATTGGCAGAATCTTTTGCTGTGGCGACCGAAATTAATACCAGCAACCCCAACCTAGTCCGCGTGATTAACTCCATTGGCGCCTACGATGATATCAATAAACTGATTTTACTTGATGATGTTACCGGGGTTATAGTTGCAGCCTCTAAAAATCGCTATGCCAATAGTAATATTCAAAAGTTGGATGATGAAGCATTGAAAGTATTGTTATATCGTGCAATCAATTCTCAGCAATCCCAGCCTTGGACCAGTGATGAAGGTCATTATTTCGTTTATAAATTACGTACGTTATCGGGAAACCGGGAAGCACAAAGAACGTTGACGTTGTTTATGGATATTGATGTTTCTGATAGTGCCGCTTACGTAGGAAGTATCAATCGATATTTTTTCTCAGCCTTTTTGGGTTTACTGACTTCCATCGCCTTACTGTCTTTTTTGTTTATTCGTAATATTGTGTTGGCACCGATTTATCAATTGGTCGATTCTATCAAAAACACCAAGCGTCAAAATCGACCAGTTATTTCACAACATGCTTCTCGCGATGAATTGGGCGTATTGACCAAGGTATACAACGAGCTGATCCTCGACAGCTTTGCCAAACAACGGGAGCTCAGTATAGAGCGAGAGAAAAGTGAAGAGGCGTTGCTGGCCAAAAGCCAGTTTTTGGCGATGATGACCCATGAATTGCGCACACCGTTAAACGGTGTGATTGGCATGAGTGGTAAATTGGCAGGGCTTGTCAATGAGCCAACCCAGCACAAATACGTTGAAGTTATTCAGCTGTCGGCTCGCCAGTTGTTGGGGATCATTAACGACACCCTAGATTTTTCGAAGATAGAAGCGGGTATGTTGGAGTTGGATATACAGCCGTTTGATTTGATTGCAACAATGAAAAATG
Organism: uncultured Alteromonadaceae bacterium; assembly: GCA_938085045.1. Taxonomy (GTDB): domain Bacteria; phylum Pseudomonadota; class Gammaproteobacteria; order Enterobacterales; family Alteromonadaceae; genus JABSOG01. The sequence continues at coordinate 4,304 of CALKGI010000211.1, read as the reverse complement.
TGGTGGCGATGTTTGAATTGCAATTGGATCACAAAGCGGTAGCTCTAAATTTCAAAGCACCTGAACAATCGTTGGCGTTATTGGACGGTGACAGCATCAGATTGTCTCAGGTAGTGATCAATTTGTTGGGTAACGCCGTTAAGTTTACTGAAAAAGGTAGTATTGATGTGGCAATCGACATTGTAAGCCACGACAATGCGACTGTTGATTTTGCCATCAGTGTGCGCGACAGTGGTATTGGCCTGTCGGCTGCGCAGATTGAATTGCTGTTCAGCGAGTTTACTCAGGCTGATTCATCAACGACTCGCAAGTATGGTGGCACTGGTTTGGGCTTGTGGATCAGTAAAAAACTGATAGACAAAATGCAGGGCAAAATTAGGGTTCAGAGCCAACTTGGCGAGGGCGCTGAATTTACTATTGAATTAACACTAGGCGTATCACAACAGCCAGTGTTAGCTCAAAAGAGCGCCGAGATATCACAAAAACCATCTGATTATATCCTTACCCCAATTAATGTATTGCTGGTAGAAGACACCGAAATCAACCGCATGGTAGTGATGGCGATACTTGATCAACCCATTATACACTTCAGTATTGCCGAGAACGGGGTTGAAGCCGTCAACTTGTTCAAACAATCTGAGTTTGACTTAATATTAATGGACTGCTTGATGCCTGTAATGGATGGATTCGAAGCCAGTCGTCAAATTCGCCAGATTGAACAGCAACAACATCGCCATAAACAAACCCCAATTATCGCCTTAACTGCTAACGCATTGGAAGATACTCGCAATGATTGTCTAGATGCCGGTATGAACGAATTTTTAACCAAACCGATAGTGCCTGAATTACTACACAAAGCATTGGAAAAGTGGATTAGTCAATAACCTGAACTATAATTTAACCATAATCACGCCACGACCAAGGGAATGTGCGGCACATGTCTAAAATAATACAGTCGTTTCACCGCTCCATCATATTAACCTTTTTCTGCGGCATCATTGTTGTGGTGTTGGTTTCGTATTACACCATTAGCGGTGTGGTTAACGAACAAGGCAAACGTCAGCAAGAGTCAATCATTCCGTTTTTCTCACTTATCTCTCAACAAATACTCAAACCTTTATATATCTCCCAAACCATGGCCAATGACCAGCTATTGCTAGATTTAGCCAAAGAGCCGCTAGTGCCAGTCGAAAAACTCATCGAATACCTTGTGCTGGTTGAGCAAAAACTGGGGTTTAAAACGTTCATCGCTTTAGAGAATCAACGTTATCAGGTCAATTCTAGTGGTCGCCATTTTCCGTTGGATGAAAAAGACGTTGATTGGTACTTTTCTATCAAAGACCAACCAGCGGATCAATTTGCCATGATAGGCAAAGATGGTGACCCTCATTTATATGTCGATTTACGGTTGCGCGATAAACAGGGCGTGTTCGTTGGTTTCATTGGCATTGGTATTCGCTTAACTGATTTTGTCGATTTATTCGAACAATACAAACAGCATTTTGGTTATGACTTTGTATTTGCCAACGAAAAGGGTGCAGTGATGTTGTCATCTGATCAAAATCTAATGACCAGAAGTGACTCTTTACAGGAGACACATGTTAGTGATTATCCTTGGTATAAAATTTATCAGCAGCAGATTGCCACCGGCGAAAAGGTTATTGGTAGCGCGATTGTCAGCGTTAATGATGAAGATGTGCTGATCTCAAATATGCGTTTGGCCGAATTTGATTGGGATCTTTACGTATTGTCTCCCCTGACAACTCATCAAAGTGAAATTCGTTATTTGTTCATACGCAACGTAATTTTACTGTTGTTGGTATTGGTGATTCTGGTGGGCATTATTACCGTTGTACTGCACTACTTTGATAATGCGCTGATTAAAAACTCAGAAACCGACCACCTCACTGGTTTACCTAACCGCTGTTATGCGCAGTGGTCGTTTGACGAAATGGCCAAAAAATACCAAAGTATTGCGGTGATCTTGTCAGATATTGATTTTTTCAAGAAGGTTAATGACCAATACGGCCACGATTTTGGCGACCAGGTGATAAAACTGGTTTGTGCCAAGCTCAATACTGGATTGCGCGACCAAGACGTGGTGGCTCGCTGGGGAGGAGAAGAGTTTGTCATCTTGTTGCCCGGTGCACCATTGGTCAAAGCACAATTGATTGCCAACAGAATACGCGAGTCAATTGCCGAGCACGTCATGGAATATGACGGACAGACAATTCATGTGACCGCCAGTTTAGGCTTGAGTGTATCTATTGGCAAACAAACATTGACTGAATTGGTTAATGAAGCCGATCAGGCGTTATATGTAGCAAAGAATAACGGTCGTAACCGAGTTGAGATTTATCAGGCTGAGGAAGTTGAAAAAAGCGTATAAACGACAATTGATGATAATTAACCGTTCGTCGTTGTAAATATCACATTGCCATTGTGAGACATAACTTCATTGACAGTACGACAAGTGTGATCATTAATTCCCCCCAAAACACCGTAAGCTATTGAATATCGACGATAAATGCAGGCATATCTGGTTTATAAGCGGTTTTACCGTAAGATTGACCCATTTTGAAGCGACTAAAAAGCAATCAAATCATGTCATGATGAAGTTAATGGTGGAATTAATTGTTGTAGGCCAATGACATGAATGTAGATAACAAACTTAAAGAAATTATTATCGAAATGCTCAAAATGACCTCGATAGATACTGTGATTCAATTTTGTGAAGAAAGTGGTATTGAAGGTGACTGTTTAGATATGCTCAGATCTGAACAACAACACAGCGAGATCAGCCGGATGTTGACCGGTATTGGCAACAAGTAGCAAATAAATTGCGATAAAACAAAGATAAGGCTTCAATATTGTACGCAAGCTCGGCTATAATTTCGGCCTTTAGTTCGCGCTGTCCACTAATCACCTAGGTGAGGTCAACGTAACCAGCAGCATTAATGATTATACGTATCGGGTCAGACAACCATGAAAAAAGCTTTATTTGCCATTACTTTACTCGCCGGCTTCTCGATTGCTCATGCAGCAGATGACGGTCAGTCCAGAGAAGACGTTGCCAAGCGCATCAAACCGGTAGGCCAAGTGCATATCGGTAGCGGAAAACCAGCAGTTCCAGCAGGTCCTCGTTCAGGCGAAGATGTTTTCAAAGCCAGCTGTATTGCCTGTCATGGTTCCGGTGCGATGGGTGCACCAAAGCCGGGTGATAGCGCCGAATGGGAAAAACGTTTGGGTAAAGGTTTTGATACCGTACTACAAAATGCCATCACAGGATTCAACGGTATGCCAGCACGCGGTACCTGTGCTAATTGTTCAGATGATGAACTTAAAGCCGCTGTTGAATTCTTGGTCAAATAGACCGCTTCTAGAACACCAGCTTTAATAAACACCGATATCTGCCGACACCTAGTGTCGGCTTTTTGCGTTTGCGTATTATTTTGACGTGTCTATTATTGTGCTAAGTACTCATCTTTCAAACGAACATAATTGGCAGCTGATTCTTTAAGAAACAGTAATTCCTCTGCCTTTAGCTCACGAATCTTTTTCACTGGGTGACCGACATAAAGATAGCCTGCTTCAAGTTCTTTATGCGGCGGCACCAAAGAACCAGCCCCAATAATGATATCGTCATTAACCGTCACGTTGTCCATCACTACTGCGCCCATGCCAACTAATATGCGATTTTTAAGCGTACAGCCATGCAAAACACATTTGTGGCCAACAGTGACATCTTCACCAATAGACAAAGGATAACCATCAGGTGTGCCAGTGCTTTTTCGGGTGACGTGCAACACGCAACCATCTTGTACATTACTGCGTGCACCAATAGTCATGTGATTAACATCGCCCCGTGCAGCGACCAAAGGCCAGATACTGACGTCGTCACCAAGAGTAATGTCACCGAGGATCACCGAGCTTTCGTCTATATAGACATTTTCACCAAGAGTAGGGTAAACACCTTGGTAAGGGCGGGTTTTGTTGTTCATACGTCTCTCCACGTAATATAGATGATTAATCAAAGCATAAAATCGATGCCAAAAGAGTAGCAAGAATTGACCATAATGATTATTAATAAAACACTTAATATAAAAATAGCGATTAATTTAAATAAACGCTTGCAAACAAAAATCAACTGCCTATAATGCGCCTCCATTGAACGGCAACTCAGCAATACCAAGGGTTACCGAGCGGTTAAAGGATAACCGGCCAGTCAAAAAACTTTTAAAAAAAGTGCTTGACTCCCAAACGGAAGTGGTTAAAATGGCGCTCCGCTTCAGGGATTGAAACGA
>CALKGI010000210.1 GCA_938085045.1 uncultured Alteromonadaceae bacterium | reverse complement strand
CTTATGCCAAAGTTACCGCGCTGACACCGGCAAAACAGTTTACGAATACAATGATATTGGAGAATTACAGTGGTACGCGCAAGGTGCCAGCGGGGCGACAAATAGCTGTTCAAGAGGTGATGTACTCGCCAGTGAAAAGGTGCACCTAACTTACGACAACCTCGGTCGCATCAAATACAAAAACTTCAGCGACAGTCTGACCAATGACGTTGATTATTACTATGACCCCAACGGCAACGTCACCAACGTGAACAGCGGACCAACGCAGTGGTCGTACAAATACAACACCCAAAATCAAACGACTGATGAAACCCTAAAACTCGACGGTCAAACCTTCGAACTGAAATACGGTTACGACTCGTTAGGCAACCAATCTAGCTTAACGTATCCGTCTGGCAGACAAATCAGCTACGCGCCAAACGCCCTTGGTCAACCTACTAAAGCTGGTGAGTTTGCAACAGGCGCAAGCTACCACACCAACGGCACTCTCACCAATTTCACCTACGGCAATGGGCTTAAATACAACCTGACTTTAAACAACCGCCAACTGCCTGAGCACCTTAAAACACTCAATGGCAGTACATCACTATCACACCTGCAATACGCTTATGATGGCAACGGCAACACCAGTAGCATCACCGACCACAAAGATATCAGTTACAGTATTTCAATGGGTTACGATGGCCTCGACCGATTAACCTCAGCCAACGGCAAATGGGGCGCAGCAAACTTCACTTACGACATCATGGGCAATATCACCAGCAAAAACCTAGGTAGCATGGCGGTGAGTTACGTTTACGACCCAACCACCAAACACCTAAATTCAGCCAGCGTAACGGGCAGTAAATCCAAGAACTACAGTTTTACTTACGACAAAAAAGGCGCGGTGACTAATACGGGTAGTGTGCAACTTCCCCGAAACCAAGCAGGTCAAGTAATTGGCACTGCTGGCCATACTTATGTTTATGACGGTAGCGGCAAAAGAGTCAAAGACACCAAAAACGGCAAACATCGTTACAGCATTTACGACTTATCAGGTCGTATGATTTACCAATGGGACCAACAAACCGAAACCATCACAGACTACATATTCCTAGGAAAAGAGCGAGTAACAGAAGCCCAAGTATCATTAGGCAATGGCAGCCAAAGTGTGGATAATACCAACGTTGGTTACACGGGACACCAGTGGGATAAAGACACCGGCCTCAATTATATGCAGGCGCGGTACTATGACCCGTTGCTTGGGCGGTTTTTGAGTAATGATCCGGTTGGGTTTAGGGATATTCATAGTTTTAATCGTTATGTGTATGCCAATAATAACCCCTATAAATATATAGACCCAGATGGCCGTAACCCGGCAATGGATAGGAGAATAAAAGCAGTTGCCAAATCAGTGGCAAGAATAATGGGTGCCAGCAGTAAAAAAATAAAAGTGGTGGAAGCTCGATTCACAATATCTTCGGAGTTCTCCTCAAAAGTGGAATTACAAGAAGCTCTCAATATAGTAATAGAAAACGATAGCGGTAGTTCAAAGAAAAGAAAAGGTGCTAATCGAAGAGGCAAAGAGTTTACAACGAAGGAAAAAAATAATGCCAAAGCGGTCAACGCACAGGAAAATAACGGTCAAATGTCTTGTGCTGACTGTAACAAACCATTACAAAATGTCAAAAATGAAAGCGGGGTCCCAACGCCCCCTAACCAAGCACAAATTCATCATGAACCTGCTATAAAAGACGGTGGTGGAAGGAACAGCAAACCAGTGGTAGTTTGCCCTGAATGCCATAAAGAACGCCATAGCAATGAAAAAAAGTAAGGAGAAAATATAGAATGAAAGAGCTACTTTTTACTTTAGATATTGATGATGATTGGCCACCAATATCCGTAGAGGGGGTACCATGTACTCAACTTGCAGTTGGGTATCAGATTGATGTGGCTCCTCTTTTTGTTAAAGATTTGTCAGTTGGTGATGTAATTGCTGTTGTATTTGACACCGATGGGAATGTATCAAGTTGGAATCATATTACGCAATCCAATAGATCTACAATTTGGTTGTTACGCGTAGCGAAGACAAATGACATAGAGAGTATTCTGAAGGAACTGAGATCGTTTGACTGTAATACAGTGCAACTTCCAAAGCTTGGAAGTTATTCCATTGATGTACCTTCAGAATGTTCCATACAGGTTGTTGATAAATGTCTAGCTAAACTAAATGAATCTTGTGTTGCAATTGCATACCCGTCTTTTAGGCACCCAGAATAGACGGCATAGGGCGGGCATTATCCAGGATAAAATGTAACCGCTTTAACAGGCGGTATTCATGGAATATAGCGCTAGCAGCTCAGCATTGAATGCTTTTCGTGTTTACCAAACTCGACAGTCTCAGGCTTTGACTCAAATGCTTTGGACCTTCGTACCAGCAAAAAAGAAAAGGGGTCAAATAGCATATCTAATAATACTTTCGGTAAATTTGGTGTTTTTAGTATAATCAAACTGTTAAGAGCAACTTGTTGACTAGCTTGGTAGATGATGGTGCCTAGATAAAAAGCATTATAAAGCTACAAAGCCCTTTATTTAAGGGCAATAAACGTAAAGTCAGCGACAATCGCAATAACGAAACGACCACAACGTATTTGGCTTACGGCGCACCGTCATACAGCACCGCAAACTTTATCGATGCACCAGAAGGTGTTGATACCACCATGCAACTCAACGAGTTCGGTAGCATCACCAAAATCACCCAAGGTGGCCTCTCGGAGTATCGCTATTACGATAACTACCAGCGCTTATGCCAAAGTTACCGCGCCGACACGGGTAAAACGGTTTACGAATACAATGCCTTTGAACAAGAAGCTGTTTTGGTGACGAATGACAAAGCTTTTTACCACCTCGAAAATTACTTGGCATTGGCTGACTGGACGCAGTAAGTTATAAATCTTCACTTTCTCATTTCTTAACAAAACAATGCTACGTCCGTCAATTAACCCCTAATCCCCATCAATCAAATCTTGCTCACAAGCCAATAACGCATCAATCGCTTCTTGCAGCACCTGTTGTTGCACAGGCTCTGTGGTGAGGTTAAGAATTAGTTGCAGGTTGTCGGCGGTGGTTTTGGGTTCGAACATTTCTTTGGCCAATACCAGCAAGCGGGGTAGGGCCTGTGCCATCATTGGTTGGTCTTTTTGAATGGCAGCCAATTCAAAAACGGTAGCGACTGTCCAATAATCTGTTGATTGCAATCCGCCTTGGCGACTCACAGCAAACGCAACTAACGGCGCCAGTTTTTCGGCAGCTAGTTTGGCTTCATTGCTACCTTTTTGCACTAACAAGGTGATGGCATTGATGCCTGGGTAATAGTCGGCGGGTTCGCACTCAAATCCTTTGGTATAGGCTCCAATCGACAGGTCAAGATTGGCGGTGGCTTTAAGTTCTTTGCCTTTTTCTTGAGCCTGCTTATACATGTCTTTGTAAATTCGCCCTAATAAGCCGTAACTTTCGGCACTGCCACCTTTTTGTTGAATGACCTGTTGTAACACGCTAATGGCTTTGTTGGCGTTAACCTTGCCACCCACGCGGTTTAATGCCATGGCATATTGCTGCTGTACTATGGTGCTGGTTTGGCAATCTGACGGCAACAGGTCATATAAATCAATAATTTGCTGCCAGCCATTGAGCGAGCGATAAGACAACAATAAGTCGACCAATATACCGCGTTCAACGACTTTTAAATCACCAAATTCAGTTTGCTTGGTTTGCAGTGCAACCAAACGAATTGCGGCATCTGCTTCGTCATTGCGAATGGCTGCCAGTTGTGCTTTTACCTCATCGCTGTATTTTACTCGGTCACGAAAAATATCGGTTAGTTGATGGCTCATTTGAATGCCAGGAAAATCGTCAAACAAGTCAAATAACGGGCTGTCTTTGGTCAATGGGCCTTCTAGTGCGATGCGTATTCGCTTCGATAACGCGTCAATCAAAGCGGCTGCGCCTTGCTCGGTGAGTTTACCGTTAACCAGTTCATAAGGGATGGCCCGGATGAAACCAACGTCAAACGGTATTTCGCCTAACGTTGCATAAATGGGAATGGTCGTCATTGGTTTGGCGGCGTGCCTTATGCCCAGTTCGTAAAACACATTGGGGTTGGCGGTGGTTAAGTCGGCGACTACAAATTCGCTCATCAGTAAGCGGGCGAACATGGCAGTATGAATGATGCCGCCGGTGTTTTCGTGATCGCCGCGAATACAACTTAAACCTGCCTGTATAACACCGGGTTTTATGCCCTGTTCATACACTTGATTAAAGTCGATGCTTACGCCTGTTTTGGCATCGCGCTTTTCGCCAAAGGGCATGTCGATAAAACACAGCTTTTTAAGGCGTTCATTCATGGTGATCTTCCTGCGGTTGAGCGTTGGTGGGCTTAGTCAGGTTAACAGCGAGGCTTTGGTTTGCCAATAAAATGTTATTTTTCTTGGCAAAGTGCAAAAATCGCCGAGTGATATCACTGCGAAATAACGGTTCGTTGTAGGTCGAAGCCACGTAGGCTTTAACCGTGAGCTGAATAAAGCTTTGTTCTTGAGAATAGAAAATTTGCTTGTTTTTGGTCGGCTCAAAATAGTTTGATGCCTGAATCGCGTCCCAAATCGCATCTTCTGCGTCTTGCATTTGCTTAGATGTGACGGTGGGCGACAGGTAAAAAGGAATGACGACTAATGAACTGCGTTCACCATCATTGGCAGAGGTCAGTGATGTGCCCCACAAACTGCTGGTAGGCAGGCAAATTTTATCGTCATCTAAGGTGACAAGCGTGAGGTAAAAAACACCAATATCGATGAGTTTTCCACTGTTGCCATTGATTGTTATCCGGTCGCCTACCTGAAAAGTATTGCCAAACACCATCACCGTACGAAAGGCAATGCCGCCAATGGCTGCTTTGGCCAAATCGGTGCCGGTAAACATTAACCACAACATAAAGATAAAAAAGGTAAACAACAGCCCATTGCCAGAGTGGATTGCGACTTCGGTTGTCGAGCAACCGGGGTCTGGGTCAAATATGCAGGCATTCATCGCAAATTCTAGTCCGGCCATTACAAAGGGCAAAAAGACAATGGGCAATATCAATACCCAAGTTTCTTTGCGGGCCTGGGATTTAAGTTCTTCGAGTTTGACGCTTTGATTGACTATGGTTTGTGGCGGTAAACCTTGCGCAGCTCTGTTTGCGGTTATTGTGGCTTCTTTGCGGCGGCGGTGGCGCAAGTAACCCATTTGAACCAGTACTATTAGTGCAACGTACAAAAACACATAAGGATTTTTCAGTAGACTCAGTAATTCAGACATTAACGTGTACCTCCAATGTTATCCAGCAAGTCAATGACATCTAACCCGATTGTTTCGCGCACCAAAAATATGACAACGGGCAGGGTTTGGGTGTTGAGTGAATAAACCTCTTGGTTATGGCAGTTTTTTTGTTCAACAACGGTACCGGTGGCAACCAACGCGGCCATCACGCGTTGGTCTAATGAAGAGTTTAGGTCAAGATCAAGCTTGACCTCCTGGGCTGTTGAAGGGCCACTAATTAGCAAACATGCCAAAGTACGTTGTTCATCTCTAGCCGCTGGACGTGCGGCAATGGCCCGCAATTTAAGGTAAGGTGCTTTGAGTGTGTTTGCTATTTCGGTGGGCAGTGGTGTACCCAGTCTTTCAAAGTCTTCTAACTGGGCAATTTTCAGTGTCAAATCATCTATCACCTGCTGGATATCGTTAAGGTTCTGTTGATCAAAACGGGTGAAAAAGTCATAGTTTTTGGCATGTTTTAAAAAGGCATAGGCAAATAGATTGATTTCGCATTGGCCATCAAAGCGGGTGTCTTTGTCGAGCAACCCGCCAATAAAGGTATTGATTACACCAAATCCACCGGCACGGCGACGAAACAGGTTACACAGTTCAACAATGGCGGTTAATTGACGTTGTTTAATTTGCTCGGCAAGTGATTGTTGATAGGCGGCATTTTGCTGTTTTTGTTCAGCACCTTGGTCTTTTGCATCATTGGCGGCTTTAGTTGCTATATCGTGCAATTCTCTAGCTTGGCAACGTTGCTCGGCGTGGGGCGAATGCCAGCCATCTATTAGTTTTAAGGCCAGTTTTTTATTGTCCAATGTCTTTCCTTGTTCTGTGTTATCGCATCAGCTTGCGGGTACTGGGTAACTTAG
>CALKGI010000209.1 GCA_938085045.1 uncultured Alteromonadaceae bacterium | reverse complement strand
GGGCGCATCAGCCCGGTTGTTGAGTTGGAGCCTACCAAGCTATCTGGTGCAGAAATAAGACGCGCGACAGCACATAACTATGGCATGGTAAAAAGCAAAGGCATTGGTGCAGGCGCATTGATTGAATTAGTTCGCTCCGGGTTGGTAATTCCAAAAATCGAACGAGTTATTGAAGCCGCAGAGCCGCAAATTCCTAGCGAATGCCCAAGTTGTGCCACCCATTTGGTTTGGGACAGCGATAACCTAATGTGCCCTAACAAAATCGATTGTACTGCGCAGGCCGAAAACTCAATTATTCATTTTTTCAAAACCTTGGGTAATAACGACGGTTTTGGCCCGGCGACAATCTCGGTGTTGTACAAACACGGCATTAAAACCATTCACGATATCTATCAGTTAGATGAAGCTACGTTGACAGATGCCGGTTATAAAGAAAAAACCGTGCAAAACCTGCTTAATCAACTCGAAGCAAGCCGCAGCTTGCAAATCGAAGATTGGCGTTTCTTGTCGGCCTTTGGCGTTATTCGGTTAGGGCAGGGCAGCTCAGAGCGGTTACTACAGCACCATGGAATCGAAAGCATTTTTGATGTTAGCGAAGAACAAATTAGTGGCATTGATGGTTTTGCCGAAAAAACAGCGGCGGCAATTGTTGAAGGGTTAGCCAACATCAAGTCTGAGTTTCAAGCGATTTACGGGCAAGGCTTTAACCTTGAGATCACCCCATTGGTGAGCGAGCAAGTTGACGGCGATAACCCTATCGCGGGCAAAGTGATTGTTTTTACTGGCAGTATGCAACAAGGCTCTCGTCCTGAAATGGAAAAACAAGCCAAACTACTTGGTGCCAAAGTCTCTAAATCCGTTTCGGGCAAAACCGACTTGTTGGTGACTGGCGAAAAAGTGGGCGCTAAGAAGATCACCGATGCACAGAATAAAGGTGTGAAGGTAATTACCGAGACTGATTACCTTGAATTGATTGGCTAATTAATGGCCTAAAATATCATTGGCAATTGGGCTGTGCATTTTGGTAGAATGCACAGCGATTTAGTCCTGCATTGAAAAGTGCAATAAAACGAGCAGCAAAAGCCCCCTTTATGAATTTGATTTGGATAGATTTCATCCTTCTTGGCGTGATAGGTTTTTCAACCTTAATTAGCCTTATTAGAGGATTTGTCAAAGAAGCTATTTCATTAGTTGTATGGCTCGGTGCCTTCTTTATCTCCAGCACATTTTACAAAGACCTAGCAGCATTTCTCACCAACATAGATGAACCCATGTTACGCAACGGCGTAGCCATCACCGTATTATTTATTAGCTCATTAATCGTCGGCGCAATAATCAACTATATCATTGGCCAATTGGTCCATAAAACCGGGTTATCGGGCACCGATAGGGTGTTAGGTCTGGTTTTTGGTGCATTACGCGGCATATTGATAGTTGCGGCAGTATTATTCTTTTTAGACGCGTTTACGCCTGCAGGTAAGTCTGCATGGTGGCAATCATCGGTGTTGATACCCGAATTTGGTTTTGTCATCGAATGGTTTTTTGAGTACATCAAAAACACGTCAAGTTTCTTACAAACTAAACCTTAAACAGAGGATTATCCTAATGTGTGGCATTGTTGGTATCGTAGGTAAAACATCGGTAAATCAAGCGATTTATGACGGTTTAACCGTATTACAGCACCGTGGCCAGGACGCAGCCGGTATCATGACTATAGACAACAACACCTTTCGATTAAGAAAGGCTAATGGTCTGGTACGAGACATTTTTCACACCCGTCACATGAAGCGATTAGTCGGCAACATCGGCATCGGTCACGCTCGTTACCCAACCGCTGGTTCAGCAAGCTCTGCCGAAGCTCAGCCGTTTTACGTCAACTCTCCTTTTGGATTGACACTGGCACATAACGGCAATTTGACCAATGCCGCAGAGCTAAAAGAATCTTTGTTTAAAGTGGCCAAACGTCACGTAAACACGACCTCTGATTCTGAAATTCTGGTTAATGTGTTTGCTCACCAATTGCAGCAAGCACAAGGTATGGAGCTGTCGCCAGAAGACATTTTCAAAGCTGTATCAAACGTTATTCGTAAGGTTAGAGGTGGTTACGCCGCATTGTCGATGATTATCGGTCATGGCATGGTGGCATTTCGCGACCCTAACGGTATTCGTCCATTAGTATTTGGCAAGCGTGAAACCGCAAATGGCGTTGAATACATGGTTGCCTCTGAAAGCGTTGCTTTAGATACTGGCGGGTTCGAAATGGTTCGTGACGTGGCTCCAGGTGAAGCGATTTACATCACCGAAGACGGTCAATTGTTCACCCAGCAATGCGCCGAAAACCCAATCTACTCGCCTTGTATTTTTGAGTTCGTTTATTTCGCCCGTCCAGATTCAACTATCGATAAAATTTCGGTTTATGCTTCAAGAGTGCACATGGGCAAAAAGCTCGGCGCGAAAATCAAAGAAGAGTGGGAAGACCTCGATATAGATGTAGTGATCCCAATCCCTGAAACCTCATGTGATATTGCGTTAGAAATCGCTGGAATTTTAGATTTACCTTACCGTCAGGGTTTCGTGAAAAACCGTTACATTGGCCGTACGTTTATCATGCCGGGTCAAACCGAACGCAGAAAATCAGTAAGACGTAAACTCAACGCTATTGCAGGCGAATTTGCTGGTAAAAATGTGTTGCTGGTTGATGATTCTATTGTACGCGGAACCACATCAGGCCAAATCATTGAAATGGCCCGTGAAGCTGGCGCTAAGAACGTTTACTTCGCCTCAGCAGCCCCAGAAATAAGATTCCCTAACGTGTACGGCATCGACATGCCATCGGCGCATGAGTTGATAGCCTACGGTCGTGATGTAGACGAAATTTGTCAAGAAATTGGTGCCGACGGCATGATTTACCAATCACTGGATGATTTGATTTCAGCGGTAAGAGAATGTAATCCAGAAATCAAACGCTTCGATACTTCGGTGTTTGACGGTAACTACATCACCAACGACATCGACCAAACGTATCTGAACCGCCTAGATGCCAGCCGTAATGATGGCGCAAAGAACGATAACGAAGATGCGCTTGAAGCAAGTTTGGATGTGCATAACGATCAAAGTTAATGGTTAGGGTGGTCGAATGTATGAACAGGAGCGACGATGATACGTAAGTGTCAATAGCTTTGTAGGGTGCGCTGTGCGCACCGGCAATCTAGAAACAATATAATGGTGCACGCGTCCACCTATTCCTGCTTTTTTATGGTTTTTAGAAACGCACTTTAAGCACCATCGTAAGCCCTTGTTTTATATGCAATATATTATTTCAGGGGCTACCACATCTAGCTTCAAATCAAAATTAACATATTGCGGGCGCATTATAAATGCCATTCCCCCCTTTTGAATAAATGAATTGTGCCTTTTACAGCAGCAAGCCTTGTGCTTTGCCGTGATGGTTGGGCTTTGCCCTTGTTTTCAGTCTCCTACCTTCGAGCGCCTTTCGGGCTTCGGGTGAAAAAGGCTTCGCCGTTGGAGCCTTCGAGAAACAAGGAACCAGCCCATGACAACCATCACAACACACTTTAACACCGCCACAAAAAGCACCGCAGAACTCAAAGGCCTATATTGCAGACTATTCAACAAACTTTGCTCTCCCTGCCTGACTACGCACGAAAAACAACAAATCCTTACAGCTATCAACCAAGTAACCGCTGAGCTTCAATGTAGGTGCGTCTTATAGCGCCATTTGTTAACGGGATTTTAGGGATAATATGGTGTAATAGAGATTCAACTAATGGTTAATAGGAAATGATGAATAATACTCAGGACGAGTTCATAAAACAGGCCATGGGCAATGTAATGCAGGCCAAAAGAATGCAGTCGCCAAATGGGCTTTTGCAAGATGCCATTATCACGATTGATTATGCCACCTTGTCACATTGCCTTGTTGCTTTGGCTCATCTAATACATGAAGGTGATGATCTCTACCTGCCAATATTCGAGCGCATCAAAACCGAATTAGCCCAGCTTGAACACAAAACAGAATTGAAAGACTTGGCCATGAATTTGGTTACCCAAGGTACAAAAACTTCACATTCTAATTTTGAATCACTTCACTAAACCCATGCTTGGTATAGTGTTATTTACACTTTAGTTTGTGTTGGCGGAGTGAAAATAACATAGGTAATTAATCCTACTCATTGCACAACATTTTGGCCACAAATTGCACAACACCAAAAATATGGAAATATAAATTGTGGTTTAATAACAAGGCAGTAGGTGGTTTTAATTTTCGTATTCCAATCCCTCCGTGTCCGCCACCTTTATCGATTTTCACCCCCCCGAAATAACCCTGTAAGTCACTGATGCCAAAGCCTGTATCGGTTTTTTGTTGACGCTTCCTGCTGGAAGTGAGATAAGGAATAGTGGGTTTTGCACTACAAATTGCCCACAAAATGCACAACAAGCAGGGTCAAGGACGATGAAATATATCAAGAAGCGCGGAGTAAATTATCATTTTGTACGGCGGGTGCCGCTAGACATTCGCGCGATTGATGACAGGGAGTTTATTCAAATTTCGCTAAAGACCGATTCGGCGAGCCTCGCCCAGCACCGCGCAACAATTTTGAACCAACACATTAATGCCTATTGGGAAAGCCTGATCATTGACCCGAGCAATAAAGAAGAACGCTTCAAGAAAGCGGTTCACCTCGCCCGCCTCCATGGCTTTGGCTATAAAAGTGCCGTTGAAGTAGCACAAGAGCCTGTAGAGAAGATCATAGAGCGCGTTATTGCGGCAACAAGCCAGAACACAACCAAAGAGACTAAAGAAGCCCTACTCGGCACTGTAGAACGTCCAGCGATCACTTTATCGGCGGCGTTAGCAAAATACTGGGATCTCAGCAAAGATAAACAGCTCAACAAATCAGCCGGACAAATTCAGAAATGGAAGAATCCGCGCATTAAGGCTGTAAAGAATTTCATTGATATTGTTGGTGATAAAAATCTAGCCGACTTAACCC
>CALKGI010000208.1 GCA_938085045.1 uncultured Alteromonadaceae bacterium | reverse complement strand
GAGTGTTTGAATGTAAAACCAAAGTGCCAATGGGCCGTTCGCATTTCAACATAGTGCTCAGTAGCCCAACAGAAACCATAGAGCAATCTTTTTCGGTAAACAGAGTGGCACCAGACCCTAGTGTGGCTGGTGAGGAGCTACGCGTGGCTTTGTTCCCTTTTACTTGTGAGCGAAAAAAAGGTGGCTGGTGTGACAAACAACACTACCAACAGTTGCAACAACAAATGGAAAACCTAAAGCGCTTCGACATGGTGGAACAGACCTATTTAGAATCTCATTTAGTTGAGCTGGTACTGTGTGATGCTGGCATGGCAGATGGCTGTATACGCAAAAAACTAAGAATAGGCAGCCCAGATGTCGCCATGGTGGGCGACATCGTCAAACGTAAAGGGGTAGAAACAACGGGAAACGAGGCCTATTCACAAATCATTGATGCTGCCTCAGGCAAGGTTTTGGTTACGTTTGATGCCTATGCTGCGGGTAAAGCAGGAGATACCGGCCCCGAGCTGGTCGCAAAAGTTTATGAAAAATTCCCAGTGCTTGCGTCTACCCATGTGCAGGTTGACGAAACACACCTTGAAGCAACTTTTAAATACCCAAAATTATTGTGGAAGAACATGCCCGTTAAACTGTTTTATGGCAAAGAAGTATGTGAAAAAGGTATGGTGATAGAAAGCACCGATACAAGCGTTTTGGCTGCACTGAGAAAAAAATGCGCATTAAAATCTAACGAAAAACCGCTGCTGATCACCATGTAAAGCCGGTATTTTATTTTAAGAATCACTAAGGAGAAAAACATGACACAAAATACCATTATCGCCATCGTAATATTGGTTATTGGCATCTTGCTGCTATTTGCACACTACAAATTTAAAGTCGTTAGAAAGCATAAAATGCTTGAAACCGGATCACATGCTGGCGGGATTGCTCTTGTGGTTTTGGCATTGATCACCCTAGTGTTTCCTTTTTCGCAGCAACAGTATTTTAAAGTGACCAAATCAGCCTCGGTTTCGGCGCAGCCAAGCACCGACAGAGGTGAGAGGCGCTCATTGGCAGAAGACGCGGCAGAAATGAGTGCCCGTGGCAGTTTGGCGATGACCGTGGAGAGTTATGTCAAAAAGGAAACCGCGTTAAGTGGCGGAACGATCACCGAAAATGAAGTTAGGGTTATTGTTGGTATGGCACTTAAAGCGGCAGAAGTTGTATCTGGTGAGTATTTGCCCGATGAACGATACGAAATAACCATGCGTGTGCCAAAGCCAAAAGTCGAGAGTTAACGCAGTGAATAAGCTATTGTTTTTGTTGCTGTTGCTGTCAAACCTTGCAACAGCCGCAGTACGAATAGAAATACCCTCAAGCTTCAATCCCGTAGGGTCTGGTGCAAGGGCTTTGGGTTGGGGTGGCAGCTTTATTGCTGTTGCCGATGATGCTACGGCAGCATCGTGGAATCCGGCTGCGCTGTTAAAATTGCGCCGCGCTGAAGTGGCTGTTGTGTATTCACATACACGGTTGATTGAAAGCAATCGTTATATCGAAGTACCCAATGCCAATAGTACGAAAACAGTAAACAATGGTGCGCTTAACTACTTAGCATTCAGTATTCCTTGCGAGTCTGAAATTTGTGGCAAGAACATGATCTTCTCTTTGAATTACCAAAGACTGTATGACATGTCACGAACTTGGGATTGGGACAATACAGCAATAAGAGATGATGAAACGATTCGACGAAGTATCGATTCGCAACAGTCTGGTGGATTGTATGCCTTAGGCAGTGCATTTGGCATTCAGTTGACACCCGATTTATTTTTTGGTGTGACCCTTAATTTTTGGCAAGACTTTATCAACAAAAACCAGTGGCAACAAGATTACCAAGACGACTATGACAAGCATGATCATTTAAGTGGTGCCGAGGTTTTGACGAATTCGCAAACCCATTATAATTACAGATTTAAGGGATTTAATTACAACCTAGGATTGCTGTGGGAGATTTTAGAGCGCGATGAACAAAAACTGACGCTTGGTTTGGTGTATAAATCAGGTTTTAATGCCGATTTGGCCATCACCAATTCAGGTGTGTTTAGTGTTACCCACTCGCAAGATGCTGACCTTAACCTAGCGGGTTCTATATTACCGACGATTGTCGAGCAAAAACTAAAAATGCCAAAATCCTACGGTGTGGGCTTTGCTTGGCAAGTGTGCGACAAATTCACTACCTCAATTGACCTTTACCGCACCCAATGGCAAGACTTTGTACAAACCGATGCCCAAGGTCGAAAGTATTCACCGTTGACGGGGCAGCGGTTGACCAATGATCCGATTCATAACACCACCCAAATTAGAATGGGCGCAGAATACCGTTATATCAGTCAACAATATGGAAATAACTACATCATTCCACTGCGGGCTGGGTTGTTTGTAGACCCCATTGCCAGCAATACAGACAAAGACAATACCTATGGTTTAGCGCTAGGCACAGGCATAGCCTATAAACACTGGGTGTTTGATATTGCGTACCAATACCGTTTTGCAAATGATGTTGGCGAATCGTCATTACAGCATTTGGGTTTTTCGCAAGACATAAACGAGCACCAAGTTTTTGGTTCGGTTTTTTACAGGTTTTAAGTTTTTCGTAGGCGGGTGCTTCAGCCCCGCTTTTACTTTTTGGAGCAGGGCAGTGATTAGATTTTACCTAGTGTTATTGATGTTGTTTTCATCGTTTATGGTCAGTGCCGCGACTTTGTCGGGGACCGTAACCGGTGGCGGTGCGTCTTTGCCGGATATCACTGTAACCTTGCTTGATGCCAATCAGAATGAGGTGGACGAGGTAGTTACTGGGGGTGATGGGGGGTATTTGTTTGGCCCTGTTCAAGTTGGGGTTTCGTATTATCTAAAACTGACGCCAGCTACTGATTCGATTTATAACTCAGTCACTATAGGTGCTATCACCTTGACTGAAGGCAATCTGATTTATGATATCGTGTTGTTGAGCAAATCTTTTAAGATTAAAACCCGCTGGAAAACTTTGGCGGGAGACACTATCGCAAATTTACAATTGATTTTGTATGACAGTAATAACACTTGGTTGACAAGAGTTTATACTGATGCCAACGGTGAGTATGAATTTGAGTTACCTGCGGGTGACTATAAGTTAAATTCTAATTTTCACTCCAATTATCCGACATCTTTTAATGGCGTACCCATTGCAGTTGGTTTTGGAAGTCTCTCTGGGTTTCCAACTTTTGCTGTAATAGAAGACAAGGTCATTGACATTACTTTACCGTTGGTTAAGTTTACGTTAAATGTTGTAGATGCCAATGGTATTGCTGTTGAAGGTGCGTCAATAATGCATCGAAGCAAAGACAATTTATCAGAGCAATATAATAATGCATCGGCAGGTGCAAGTGCCGGGCATGGTTCTACTCAGGAATTTATGCTGTATACCGACGAACAAGGGCAGTTTGACATTTGGGTTTGGCAGGGAATTGCCAATACGTTTACTGTTTATCCGCCCCAAGGCAGTGATGTAGGTATTGATATATTTGAGGGTATTATTGCAAACGATTTGATTAACCAAGAGACATTGATGTTAAATAAAGCATTTGATGTTGTTGGGCGGTTTAAAACAATGGATGGAGAACCAATTGAACACTTGGGTTTAAATTTGTTTGACGGCAAAGAGCATGACCAAAATGCATGGGATATTTTGACGATTTATACAGATGTTGACGGAGTCAGCCAGCTGCCGCTGACCGCAGGTGACTATAATTTAAGTCTTTTTATTGATTCAATTGACACAAAGATTGGTGGTCAGCGATCGCGTGCCAGCATGTCTATAGCTGAATTTCATTCTCTTGTCGTAGAAAAGGATGTGACAACGGAATTTATCTTGCCGATTGTTAAGGTACATGGCCGAGTAATGGATGAACACGGTAATGCTGTTAAAGGTGTTAGAGGAACAATGAAAGGAAATGGCGAACTAACTGATAACTACAGTTATACATGGGGAAAATCAACTTCTTATTGGAAAACTGACGAGCAGGGCTTTTATAGCGGTATTGTATGGAAAGGGCTGGCTTATGATGTAACCCTTGAACCACCTAATAATAGTGATTTAGCTTTAACGCTAATTGAGGGCGTTGTTATCAATGAATTAGATGGAGAATTTGATTTCCAGATAGAGAACGCAGTAGAAGAGCCCCAAAGATATGATGTGTCGATTCAATGGAAAACATTGGCAGGCTTGCCGATTGAAAAGTTGTTTTTAAAAATGTCTAATGACGATAGAGAGTCAATTTCACTGCGAGAGCCTCGGTCTGATGAATATGGAAAATCTTACTTTTCATTACCTGCGGATGGTTATTTTTTATTTGTCAATGCAAACGAATATTACGGCACCATCATTAACAATGAAAAAACAAAGCATGGCGATATGACTATTGGGGGTGGGTACGGGTTTTTGGACTTTTCAGTTAGTAAGGATACAACAATTGACTTTACTTTACCTATTGTGAAATTGTCCTTGTCAATAACTGATCCCAATGGTGTTGGCATCAGTGATGTAGGAGTTAGAATTGATGGCTGGGCTAGGCTAGGGGGTGAATATAAGAATACTTTAGCAAGAGTGTCGGATAATGGTGCTGCCCTTTCAACGAATTCATCAGGACATTATAGTGATTGGGTATGGCAAGGTCTTAATTATAAAGTAAGACTAACCCCACCACTGGGCAGTGACTTTGGCATTACGCAATTGGACAATGTAACAGCCGAGAACTTGGAAAACATACTTAGCATCGCTGTTAACGTCGAAGACACAACGCCCCCAGCAATCCAAGCAGGTCCCTTCATTCGTGACCTAACAGACACGACATCAACAATAGAATACTTCACCAATGAACCTTCGTACTATGTTACCAACATAAACGGCACACAAATCAGAGGCGACAAACTGCGCACGCACCACCAAGTCACCATCGAAAATCTCACCCGCAACACCAGCTATCAAGCCACTGTTTATGCCGAAGACGCCGCAGGTAATCAATCGTTATTCGACAATTTAGATTTCACAACCTTGGCCGAATCCGACAAACAAGCGCCTTCATTTATCGATACCCCTGTGATTGAACAGGTATCGCATCACAGTGCCAGCGTGATTTTTAAAGCCGATGAGGCGGTCAGCGCAACCGTGACTGTCTATAAAGGCGACAGCCAAATTGCCAGTGTCATCTCAACCAAAAACCAAATTGAGCATCAATTAGAAGTGACTGATTTGTCTGCCATCAGCGACTATACCTTGGTGGTCGAGATTGTCGACGCCGCAGGCAATGGGCCAGTTAAATCGGTGCCATTGGCCTTTGCTACTGCCATTAGTGACGACACTACAGCGCCCACAATCATCAGCGGGCCGATGATTAAAAACATTAAAAACGGTCAGGCCACCGTGGTTTGGCAAACCAGTGAACCAACTTTAACCGCTGTGTCTTACAACGATGGGGTAACCTATGGTGTACACCGTAGTGAAGATTATTCACGTTTGCATACGGTCACATTAGATCACTTAACTGCCGATACCCTCTATCAACTGACCGTTTCGGCGACCGATGCCTACAACAATGGCCCGACACTGTCTGAAATAACCGAATTTTATACCCTCGATACAGCCGACAGTGATCCGCCGACCATCATTGGCGATATCGGCATCAGTCAACTCGGCGATAGCGAAGCATTAATACAATGGCTGACTGACGAACCCGCCGCTGTAGTGGTGCAATATGGCGAAACCGCCGATGCACTGACACTACAAACCAGCGATGCGGTACCGCAGACTTTTCACCGGGTGGCATTAACCAACCTCAAACCTGACCAAACCTATTTTTATCAGGCCATTTCGACCGACACCACTGGCAACGTCAGCACCTCAAGTGTGCAATCTTTTACCACTAAATCTGCCGGTGACAATGCACCGCTGACCTACGTAGAATTACCGCAGGTGTTGCAAGTGACTGACACTAGCCTGACTTTTGGCGTTCGAACCAATCGGGCGGCTACCTCACAAATTTCGTGCTTGTCTGACAATGGCGATGCGCATCAAGTAGCCAGTGAAAATGCCGCCAAACAGCAACAGCTGATATTGGCGGGACTGGCGGCGGGTCACAATTACGTCTGTTCAATTGAAAGCTTCACCAGTGTCTGGCATAAAATCGGGGGTAACATAAAAAGCGGCACTTTTGGTGCCAGCGTGATTCGCACCAAATCAACACGTGACATTACCCCCCCGATAATACTGCAAAACCCAAGTGCCACATACTTGGCCGACAAGCAGGTTGTTGTTAGCTGGCTGACTGATGAGCGAGCCGACACTGTTGTGAAATATCGCCCACAAGGCATCGGGCAATTTCAGTATGTTGGCCATTTAGTCTACAGCTTCAATCACGAATTGGTACTGATGGGATTAACCCCCGCAACCACTTACGAAGTCATCGCCCAGTCTCGTGATATAACTGGTAATTTGGCTATTGCCGAGCAATTTACGTTGACCACAAGCACGATAGCCGATAGTGCCAAACCGAGCTTTGTCGAGCAACCAAAACTACTCTCGCTGTCTAAAGGCGTGTTACAAATTGCGCTGAAAACCAACGAACCTTCGTGGGTTAGAGCGCAATATACCGATATCAACCTCAATGTTAGCCATCAACAGACTGGTGAAAAAGTTGGCTTACACCATTTGTTGGCGATAAATCTTAACGAAACCAAAAACTACACTCTGGACTTTGTGATTGGCGATTTGGCAGGCAACCAAACGCAAAGCCAATCGATAGAACTGGCTTTTGCTAGTGATGCCGATGGCGACGGGTTATCCAACGCCTTTGAACTGATTTTTGGTGGTGGACAGCAGTCACTGATGCCCGGTGATGATAACGATAATGATGGACTGACCAATTTGGCAGAGCAACTGGCTGGCACCGATCCTAATAATCTCGACAGCGATGGTGATGGGGTTAAAGACGGTGAAGACCAATTTCCAATTGACCCAGATGAGTCAAAAGACAGCGATGGTGATGGTATTGGCGACAATGCCGATGACATAAACAACCGCATAGATGCCAAACGTTATGTCTTCGACAGGCTCTGGCCGCAAACGCCTGCCCCTTGGTATTTTCAGAATATTGTCGCAATGGACACCGACTCGTGGGGCAACACCTACCTGATTGAATATCAAGATAACCGCCATGTTTGGCTAAAACAGTTGGGTAACTCGGGGCGAATTATCCGCACCCAAAACCTCGCAGAAGCAACCGACGATCACTGGATTAAAGTCGGCGGTTTAACGGTGGTTGATGGCACCATAAACCTATTGGTTTACCATCAGGGCGGCGCGGCACAAGACCAGTGGCGCTGGCATCAAATGTCTGATGTTGGCCAATATCTTGGCGCAATACCATTAAGCGGCTTGACCGAGCAGAATATTGGTTATGAAGATGTGAAACAAATGTTGGTGGTTGATGATTTAATCACGTTATTGGTTGATGCCGATGATGGCGTAACCTTGCTCGAATTTGATACTTTGGGTCAACAAAGCCGTTTGCAGCGGTTGTTGGCGGTCACCGCTAACCAAAACTTGCAGCTAGCGTTTGATTTTAAAACCGAAAATACGCTAGTCGCAGGTGTTGATGGCGAATGTGGTCAACTGTGGTTATATGACCAAGCGTTTGTGTTGTTGCAACACATAAAAGTTGACACTTTCACTCAAAACGGCTGTGGCATGTTGCAAGATGTGCAATTTTTGCCTGATGGCAATATTGTAATTGATGGTCAAAAAGAACTTTACATTATCTCACCACAGGGCGGTTTGGTGGCCAGCCAAGTGACCGGATTAACCGGCAACAAAACCCGATTTATTGCCAGTGACAATAGTGGCGTTATCCACTTGGCAACTCAGGGTAGGGTTCGTCACTACGATGGCACGCTCAACCTCATGGAAGATTTTGCGGCTTTTGGCAGACAGTCTGGCTATTTTGTCGACCCGCAATTGAATGTCTACTCTGGTCAAAATAATGATATCTACACCTTTGAACGCACAACTGGCCGGGTGCAGCGGTTTACTCAACAAGGCGTACTTACAAACAGCTTTGTATTACAGGCCGGGCAGCAACGGCTGATCAACGCCACCGACATGGTCATAGACAAAACAGGCAAAGTTTATGTACTTGAAAACGCAGCCAATGACATTTTGCTCCATCAGCTTGATGCTCAAGGGCATTGGTTAAAACAATGGGTGATCGATGGCGGTGGGTTTGCCACGGCTTTGCATTATCAAATTGACAAGCTCACCGTTTTATTGCGCAGTGATGCCATAGCTACACAAAATACGCTCAACCGCATTGTTATGTTGCAGCCTGAAACTGAAGACGCGCAGGCCAGCCAAACCACTTATTTGCTCGAAGGAGTCAACTATAAAGCATTGGACCTTGCTGGTGACGGTGAGCAACTGTTTGTACTGCATGTGCCGACTCAAAATAGCGAGCGATATTCGATATTAACGCTCGACAGTCAGGCCCAGTGGCTTAGTACCCATACATTGGCATCTCGAATGAACCCGCAATCATCCGCTGGTGCACAAGCAGTACTGGCTTATGGCCGTGAACAATGGTTTGTCGGTTACGGCAATGAAGTGCACTTGTATCGCGCTATAGACGGCGAATTTATTCAAACCTTTGATCAAGAAGGACATTTACCCGGTTCCAGCGCCGTGGCCTCTATTGTAGATGTAGCGGTGACACCACAGGGAAAAATGGTGTGGGCCGACTCAGATAATGGTCGGGTGCAGGTGTTCAGACCTGCGCTGATTGACCTAAACACCAAAGCCGTGATTGTTGCTGGTGGCGGGCCGTACGCAGGCAACAGCCTGTGGCAAACAACCTTGTCGCACACCAACGAGGCCTACCGCACATTAATAACCCAAGGGATCTCAAAAGACCGCATACGATATTTGGCCGACACCCGCCAAGATCTTGATGGTAATGGCGAGATGGACGATATTCACGACATTGCCTCCAATGCGTCGGTGGCCGAGGCAATACAATGGGCCGGTGATGCCTCGGAGCTGATTTTGTACATGGTCGATCACGGCGGGCAACAAAAATTCAGAATGCAGGGCAACGAGATACTGACTGCCAGTGAGCTCAATACCCATTTGGCCGGACTGGAGGGGAAACTCACCATGATATACGATGCCTGTAACTCAGGCAGTTTTGTCGATATCTTAAGTGCAGCGGGCAGAACGATAATAACCAGCTCGACTGCTGAGCAAAACGCTTACTTTTTAAGTGGTGGGGCTATCTCATTTTCTGGTGTTTTTTGGCAACAAATATTAATGGGCAACGACTTACAAGCCGCTTTTGACACAACCAAAAAAGTTTTGTCATACATGCATCAGCCACAAACACCTTTAGTGAGCGCAGAAGGTAGTGCTACTGATTCAAGTGCTTTGGCACAGCGCTATATTGGAGTTGGCAGGCAATATCAACATCGGGCACCCGAAGTTAAGCATGCGCAGGCTAAGATAGAAAACAATGCCATTGTCATCAGTGCCGATGTGATAAAAGGGCAGGTCGATACGGCAAAAGTTTGGGCTTTTGTATTAAGCAAAGACGCCGCAATCCGGGCTGATGCACAGCCAATGATAGACCTGCCAACCGTTGGGTTGACTTTAATTGCACCGGGTAAATATCGCGGCACGTTCGATGAAGTTGTTAGCGCAGGAGAACACCAATTGGTGATTTATGCCAGTGATCGTTTGGGTATGTCGAGCCTGCCAGCTTTTGTCGAAATCGAAGCGCAAGACATCGGCAACAAAGCGATACTGGTTGCGGCTTATGCCGCTGACAGTACCAAACAACAAAAGGTTGAACATCAGCTTGAAGTTGTCTACAAATCACTGCGTCAACAGGGGTATGGTGATGATGAAATTTATGTGCTTGGTAATCACCCATTGGCAGATGATGACAATAGCGTTACCGCATTAGAATATGCCCTGACCCAATGGGGTATGCCGGGCAACGGCGACATCGTGATAAGTGTGTTGGGTGATGTTAAACATGGCCGGGTACAGTTGCTAGACGGTAAAGTGGCTGCATCGCAGTTTAACTACTGGGTAAAAATACTGGACGCACAGGGTAAAGACTCAATCACCTTGAGCATTGATGGTAGCCAGTCTAGCCGTTTTGCCGCGAAGCAGGTGGGTTTTCAATCGCCAACAATTGTAATTGGCGCCACCACTGAAAGGGCCAACTGGTACGAAGGCAGCCATTTTAGTTTTTCCGAGTATTTTTGGCGCGCTGTGGGCAGCGGAGAAACCATATACAAGGCTTACCTGTATGCTAAAAGGGCATTGCGCAGTGGTGCATTAGACGACTTAAAACAAGTGCCGTATTTGGACGATACGGGCAATGGTGTTGGCGACGAAAGACATAAAAGACGAACCGGTAAAAACTCCGATGGTTGGCTGGCCCAACAGCTGTACATAGGGGCTGGAATAATCACGGCCGATGACCCGCCTTCGATAGGCACAGTTATGCCTGATACTATTTTAACGGGGCAAAATAGTGCCACTTTGTATGTAGAAGATATTATCAACACCGCGGCATTGGCTAAGGTCGAGGCTTGGATTACGCATCCCAGTGCCAACAATAACGTGCCGGTGATCGTGCAGATTGAACTGACAAGTGACGGTAATGGTCGATATTCAAGTCAATACGACCAGTTTGAGCTATTTGGCGATTACGAAATCGCGTTTGTTGCAACAGACGTTAATAACGACTTATCGTTGCCAGGGTATGCCAAAGTCACTCAACAAGTAGGTGTCGACAGTTATGAACCAGACAATGACCCGGCAAATGCTACTTTGCTGCTGATTGATGGTGACAATTCACAAGATCACAATATTCACAGTACTGATGACGAAGACTGGTATATGTTTTACGTTAATGCGAGTTCAGAAGACGTCATAGACTTAGATATTAGAGTTTATGACGTGGGCGAGAATTTAGATGTTCAGCTTGCAGTCTACAAAGCGGATGGTGAAACCCTTTATGGTGAGGTGGAGAATTTTGAATGGTATGGGCAGCCAGAATGGTTAAACGCTGACTTTTCAGAAAGTGGCATTTATTACCTTCGTGTCTTCAAGGCTGATGAGCTTGATGGCAATGATACCAAATATACCGTTAGCATTACCGATCCTGATGGTCCACTTGATGGTACTGTTGAGGGGCTTGTCACTGATGCAACAACAGGGCTACCTATCTATAAAGCTGATGTTACGACTGTTCGAAAAGGGATAGTGGCCAGAACTGACCAAGCTGGAGAATACGGTGCATTGGTCATCGCTGGCTCAGGTATCGAAATTAGTTTTTCAGCCGAAGGTTACATTGAAAAGGTAGAGACGCTTACCGTTCTTGAATTAGGCGAATACATTGTAAACATAGCACTTGAGCCGATTGCACACGATACCGATTTTGATGATGATGGCATGACCAACGACTGGGAAACAGCTAATGGTTTAGATCCTAACGATGCCAGTGATGCAAGCACTGATATAGACGGTGATGGCCTGAGTAATCTTCAGGAGTTTCAAAACAACACTGATCCTACGCTGGCCGACAGCGATGGTGATGGTGTTGATGATGGAACTGAGGTCGAATTAGGGTTAGACCCCAACATTACTACGGATGCGTGGTCTGATGATGATGGTGACAGACTACCATTGATACTGGAAAAACAGGAGAATACCGATGAAACCAGCAAAGACAATAATGTTTTTAGCAATCATCGTTTACTCGCCCAACAGGCTTATGTTGACATGCGCAAAGAGCTTATTGGTGCAGCTGAAGTAACTACTTGGGTGAACCAACTCAATGCTGGCAGTAAAACCCCGGTAGACGTTTATGTTGCAGCGTTGGATGAAACCAACTTTGCCTTAATGGGGTTTGTGGGCCGGGTTTATCAGGCAATAGTCGCTCGCCCGGCTGATGTTGGTGGGTTGCGATATTATTTGAGCCTTTTAAAGACGGGCACCACTAGACAAGAGGTTGTCGATGTCTTTGTCGATTCAGAAGAGTTTCGGGTGCTTTATGGCAGCTTGTCTGATGAAGAGTTTGTCAGGTTGGTATATCAAAATGTGATGGGGCGAGAAGCCGATGATGGTGGCTTGAGGCATTGGCTGGAGCAGCTTGGTGGTGGCAGCATTACCCGACCTGCAATGATGTTGAATTTTATCGAATCATCAGAATATATTGCCAATCACGATAATCGACTGCGTATCGACTCGTTAAATTTGTTACTAACAGGTAAGAATGTCAGTACGTTCAACAGTCTTCGTTACCAACAATGGCTGGCAAGTGAAGGCAACGTTGCCAGTGTATTAAAGGCAATATTGGCCAGCGATGATTACTATAACAGCCTGATGGCAACCATCAGAACCGTCAATAAAGATACAGACAATGACGGTATGCCCGATGGCGTTGAGTTTGTCTATGGCACAGATATGAATGTTAAAGACAATGACATAAACGTCAGCAACGACCTATTTGCCAAACAAATGCTGCGAGACATGTTTGGTGAGGTCTGGTCATATACAGAAATTGCCAGCCAGACAGCCGCATTAGCAGCGGCTGATACTCGCAGAGAGTGGGTCAAATCACTGATGATTGACCAGCGCTTTGCAAAGAAACGACAAGCCATCAGTCGCTTGTATTATGCGTTCTTTTTAAGGTATCCGGATCATGGCGGATTAATGTATTGGATTGGTTTGCATGAAATAGACCGGAGCCTGATATGGGTCGCAGACTTTTTTGCCGCTAGTGATGAATTTACAGCCAGATACGCCAATCTTACCAACGGCGAATTTGTGACATTGGTTTATGAAAACCTATTTGACCGAACACCAGATGAGGGTGGTTTTAATTATTGGCAAGAACAGCTGGATGCGGCAGCGCTGACAAGAGGCGGTTTAATGGCCTTTTTCAGTGAGTCTGATGAAAACAAGACTGAAACCAGAAATAGAGATCAGATAGTGCTGCTCTATCACCTGCTGCATAGAAGGGAGGTTGATGATGATGAATTTACACATTGGTTCGAAAGTTTGAAGAATGGCACTGATATCGGGGTTTTGATTGATGCCATTATCAATAGTTCGGCGTATCAAGGGCGGTTTTATTGAATAAATCTGCTTAGGCAGCTTTATTAAGTGCCACTGCGTGGCAAAAAAATAAGGTGACAATTGGGCAATCTACAGCGAGGCAATATGCATTATTTTAAACGATTAGGCTTATTTTTCCTGTTACTGCTTTGGGCGAATGGTGCCGTGGCGACCGTTGCTACACCTGCAACCGAATCGCTATACCAATTTGAACGGATGTGGCCCAATTTGCCGCAACCTTGGTATTACTCAAATATTCATGATATAGCGGTTGACGACAGTGGTTTTATTTGGGCTGTCCATCTTATTGATGGGATACCTAAATTAGCTAAATATACAGCTAATGGCATATTCATTCGTTCGTTTAGGCCATTCGTTACAGGACAACAAGCAGCAAGTCAGGGTTTGCCTGGTTATAGTTCTGATGTTTTTAATGGGAGTCAATCAATCCTTAAAATTAGAAATGGTTTCTTGTACTTACTGGGCAATATGAATATACAGGTCGACGACCAAGTGAATATCGTTGTTGGGTTATTCAAATTTGACCTCAATATTAATTTGGTCGAGTTTATAAACCTTGACCGTGAGGGCCTTTACAGCCACTTTCGAAACATTACTGATTTTTTGCGCGATTTTGAGGTGACTGGCGAGCAAATTGTTTTATTAGCCAATTATCAAATAACCGGGTATCCAAATTACGACCCTTTTGAGTATAGGGTACATGTGTACGATAGCAGCGGCCAGCAAATCAAACAGCAAGTTTTTGCACCAGATTCCCAAAGCTCATTTTCTGAACAGTGGATGAACAGAGTCAACGTGATTGACAACACTATTTGGGTGCAAAAAGGGAGTGGCTGTTTTGAACGACTATCCATGTTATTGGAAAGTATGGGTGAAGTGTGTCTGAACATTGACGTATTGGGTGCAAATACGAGTTTTATCCTTCAGGATTTTGAGCCTATATTAGACAACAAACAAGTTGTTGGTGGTTACGCACTATATGGACCTGTAGACGGGGAATACGGTCAACAATTTGTTGCCAAATTAGATTCTGATTTAGCAATTGTACAATCAACAGGTATTTTACAAGCTTATTTTGGTTATGCTAACAGGCAGCCGAATCGATTGTTAATTCGCAAAAATAATAGGCTTTTGATTAATGGCAGAAAGTCTATGGTGAGTTTAGCTACTGATGGTAGCAACTTAATCAAATATGGTGCATCGGGATTTAAAAAAAATCAATTTCCTGAATCAAGACTTAATCGAATTGCAGCGAATAGTAGTCATATCGTTGTGTTAAAGGGAGATGAAAATACCGTTGAAGTTTATGACTATTCCGGTAGCTTATTGCATCATTTTGAAATTGATCTGACTGCAGGTTTGCTCAGACGTTCAAATAACAGTTCCAATATCGAGGAGGAGGAACTGTTAAAAGTTAGTGAAGAGCATATTTATGTAGTACAACAACTGTGGTATGGTACGCCCAATCTGGTCGCGGATGTTATTGTAAAATATGACTTTAATGGCAAACGAATTGCGTTATTTGAGTTTGAGAAGGCCGGTTTTGGTATTGCAGATATTAGTTCATTTGAAGTTTTGGCAAATGGACAGTTGAATATAGGTGTGAATTTTAGAAGGGGACAAGAAAGCTGCATTAATTGCGGTCGAAATGAAATACGATATTATGAGATCAATAGTCATGGTCAAGTAAGTGACTATGAACTTTTATATAATCCAGATAGTGATCCCCGTGGGTTGGTCACAAATGTTGCTGAAGGGGTTTTCAAAAGAAATGGATTTTTGTATGTATTTGCTGATGAGTGGGGCGGCGTGATTGAACAGCATACATTAGAAGTTTTTGACAATGGTAAAAGTATTAAAAGAATAGAAAATGTGCCCTATGCCAATAATATAAAAGCTTGGCAAACCCAATTCATGATTATAGGTGGGCTGGATTTGACGACAGTCGATCTGGATGGAAATATTGTTAATACAGGTTTCCCTCAATACTTAACTCGTGGCTCTTTGCCTGGTCAATTTATGCATTTGAACGGATTCCTTCATGATGTGGCTATTACAGAAAATCACGCGATGCTATACGACGCAGGCAACTTTCGCCTTCAAATCTTCAAAAAAGTAGACAAACTTTCCAACGCCAAAGCAATAATAGTAGCAGGTGGCGGCCCATACTCAGGCAACAGCTTGTGGGACGCCACTCTGATGAACGCCAACTTTGCCTACCGAACATTGATCTCCCAAGGTTACACCAAAGAACGCATTAAATACTTCGCCAAAGAGAATTTTGACTTGGACGGCAACGGCGAACTCGATGACTTTGCCGGTGATGCGACCAATGCCAATTTGCTGTCTGCCATCAGCGAATGGGCGAGTGATGCTGATAATTTAGTGGTTTACATGATTGACCATGGTGGTGCCGATGCTTACCGGATGGGTGAACATGAGATTTTAGATGTCGAGTCACTTA
Source organism: uncultured Alteromonadaceae bacterium (assembly GCA_938085045.1). Classification (GTDB taxonomy): domain Bacteria; phylum Pseudomonadota; class Gammaproteobacteria; order Enterobacterales; family Alteromonadaceae; genus JABSOG01. The sequence goes on along the minus strand of CALKGI010000208.1, from coordinate 3,947 downwards.
ATTCTAGCCTGACCACACTTGAACAGAGTATGTCTGGCGGCATTACCATCGTTTATGATGCCTGTAAATCTGGCTCTTTTATTGATGAACTGGCCAAAGATAACCGCACTATTATCACTAGTGCAACGGGTGATGAGAACGCTTATTTTCTATCGCAGGGTTCAGTTTCTTTTAGTAGTTTCTTTTGGCAAAATGTGTTTAACGGGCTGGATCTAAAAGGCGCGTTTGGCAACGCTCGTGACAAAATCCACAGCATTGAACATTTGGCACAAAACCCACAAATATCCCTTAACGGCCAGTTGCTTGAAGGCGATTTAAGCGCACTGAACAACACCACCATTGGTAACGGTACCATTTATCAGCAAAGTGCACCCGAAATTACAAAAGTGTCAGAAGAGCAAACCATAACAGCCACCAACAAAGCGACAATCACCGCAACTGTTGGCGCTGATGATGACGGCATTGGTCGGGTTTGGGGCGTTATTTGGCCGCCCAATTACATTCCGCCTGAAGGGGTCACACCTATATTGGATTTGCCAAATGTGGATTTTGTTAAAACGGCAGAAGGTCAATACAGTGCTACTTACGAGCAATTTAACCAAGTAGGGACTTATCAAATCGCCATTTATGCTCGTGATGGATATGGTAATACATCATTACCTAGCGCTACTGCGGTAACGGTTGGCTCTCCACTTACCCGTAAAGCGCTAATTATAGGTGGTGGTCAGGCGAGCGATGCTTATCAGGTGCGTATCAACAACAATTTGCATTTGGCCTACACCGCATTGCGACGACAAAACTTTGCGAATGAATCGATTTATTACATTGCTGCCGAGGCTACCAATACTGGCGTTGACGGGTTAAATGTTGTCGATAATGTGCAATATGGTTTGAGTTCGTGGCTTGGCAACAATACCTCTGACTTGGTGGTTTATGTGGCGGGACCGGGCGATTTAGTTGAATTTTCGATGAGCGATGGGCAACTGACATCCAGTCTAATGGGGCTGTGGCTTGAAACCGCTCAACAACGTATTTCAGGCACGTTAACTGTGCTGTTGGACACGCACCAGTCGGGTAACTGGATGCCTGAATTGGCAGGAAAACCTGAAGACAAACGCATCGTTATGACCAGCACCAATGGCCAAGGCGTGGCTTATTGGCTAGGCGGTGATACGTCTAGTTTTGGCGAACATTTTTGGCGGCAAGTCACCAATGGCAGTTCTGTTCGAGAGGCGTTTGTCTTCGCCAAAAGAGCGGTGCGAATAAGGGGCGTGAAGCAAAAACCTTTGATGGATGACAATGGCAACAGTATCAGCAATGAAAAAAACGATGGGCTTTATGCTCGCAAATACTGGTTTGGCTCGGGATTGACCACCGCTGGTGACAAACCGAACATTAGCGCCGTCAGCGCACCAAAAGACCTCAATGGTGAGGCTGTGGTTGACTTGTTTGCCGAGGGTATTACCACTACGTCTGCCATTGTTGAAGTCAAAGCTGTGGTGGCTTACCCCCATAAAAAAGGTGAAGTCGCCAAAACCAAGGTTGTGTTAATGCAAGCCGTTGGCAATGGACGGTATGAAGGGCGGTTTAACGATGCGCAGGCACTGGGCGGATTCTATAATGTGACATTTACCGCCAGCAATGCTGATGGTTATGTGTCGTTACCAGCGCAGAGTTATTTTGTTCAAACCCAAGGCGCTGATGTGCATGAAAACGATAACGACAAAACAAGGGCCTTAACCTATAACCTTAATGACGATTTGCCGCAATGGCATACCTTGCACCAAAATGATGTTGACTGGGTGAAGGTGCATCTTGGTGCCGAACAAGCCTATGAGTTTATTGTGGATGATAGTGGTGACCGGTTAGATGTTGAGATTTGCTTGTTTAGTGATTCAGTATCAAACCTGCCTTGTATGGATGCAGATAATGCATCAGAGGGCGAAGTGCTGAGTTTCACACCCGCGCATGATGGCGTTTATTATCTAAAAATCAGTCACAGTGCAAATGCACAGAATAATTTAGGCGCAGGCATGTCGTATACCGTAGACATCAAAGCAATTGCAGCCGAAAGTTCAGGTTATTTGAGTGGTTATATTCACACGACTTCAGGCAACCCTGTCGATGTAGTACTTATTAGCACCAGCGATGACACCAAAGGGTTAACGTTGCTTAACGGCAGTTACCTGATTGCACATAAGCCCGGTGCCTACGATTTAACATTTATGGTCGCGGGCAAAACCTACATTTACCCATTTGATGTGAAAGTTGCAGCAACAACAGTGCTGAATATCAGCATAGACCAACAAGCCACTGGTGCTCCTTTAATCAATTTGCCAGCGAATATTGCATTAACCACCACAGTCAATGCGCCTGTAGTTTCGACTCATGAAAAAATAACCGAGTTCTTAAAAAACGCATTCGCAACTGATGCCAATGGCAATAATTTGGAGGTGACACACGATGCCCCGGCAGTTTTTTCAGCTGGCACAACGAAAGTGACTTTTACCACCAAAGACAATGCAGATGTAAGCGTATCGGCAAGCGCATACGTTTGGATTGATTTTATTGATGTCGATAAACCGGTATTGGTACTTAATGGTCAAAGCGAAGTGAGCATAAATGAACGGGGCACATATATTGAAACCGGTGCCACAGCGAACGACAGCAATGATGGTGACATCACCACTAACATTCAAATCACCGGTAGCGTAAACACAGGCAAAGATGGAATTTACAAGCTTACTTATTATGTTGCTGATGCCGCAGGTAACGTAGCTTTGGTCAATAGAATCATCACGGTACTTGATACCGACTCAGATGACGATGGTATCGATAATACTTGGGAATCAGCCAATGGACTGGATCCCAACAATGCTGATGATGCCGCGATGGATTCGGATGGTGACGGGTTAAATAATCTTGCGGAATTTAATGCCGGCACCGACCCTCGCAGTAGCGATTCTGATAATGACGGTTTTGGCGATGGTGTTGAAGTCGCACACGGTTTGGATGCTAACGATCCTATGGATATATGGATTGACGAAGATAATGATCGCTTGCCACTGATTTTAGAAAAACTCGAAAACCGTGATGAGACCGCAAAAGACAATGATGTGTTTAGTAATAAAAGGTTGCTTGTTCAACAAGCTTATTTGGATATTCAAGGTCGTTTTGCCACAGAAGGAGAAATCACCGATTGGCAGAATAAAACGCCAGTAACTTTATACAGCAAATTATTAGAAGGTGGTCACTTTGAACAAATGGGCTTTGTGGGCCGGGTTTATTTGGCTATTATGGCCCGCTCAGCAGACATCGATGGCCTGAAGTATCACCTCAAACAATTGCGAAACGGTTTGCCAAGGCAGCAAGTCGTCGACTTTTTTGTTGCTTCAACGGAGTTTCAAACGCGATATGGTGATTTAACCAACGAAGGATTCGTCAATCTGGTGTATCAAAATGTGCTGGGACGCGCGGCTGATGAAGAAGGGCTGGTTAATTGGCTAAAACAACTGGAACAGGGGAGTATTAGTCGAGCAAACATGATGTTGTTTTTTATTGAATCTGAGGAATATATCGTCAAGCATGATGAGTTGATGCGCTATGAGGTGTTGAGTTTGTTATTGACGGCACAATTGCCAGGTAAAGACAATGAACTCAGAGCCATACTGGCCAGCGATGGGTATCGTAAAAGCCTGATGGCTAACATTACCGCAGCAAATGATGATTCAGATAACGATGGTATCCCCGATGGTGTTGAGTTTGTCGATGGTAGTGATGTGAATGTCAAAGATAACGATATCAATGTCAATGATCCGTTGTTCGTCAAACAAATGTTGCGTGATATGAATGGTGAAGTTTGGTCGTTAAGTGAGATAAATTCGCAAATCGCAGCGTTAGCACAAGCAAGCAATCGTACAGCATGGGTGAAACAATTGATGAGTGAT